>NZ_JBVHQM010000007.1:0-173583 GCF_055567415.1 Streptomyces sp. NPDC026575 | reverse complement strand
GCGGCCATGGTGCTGTTAGCGCGTGTCACGGTTGTCCGCAACCCCTTGATGGTGATCCCAGCTGTCTTCGGCGCCCCACGGTAGATCAGCGGCCCTGTGCGCGGGCCACCAGGTGTGCGGCCGGTGGAGCGCGGACGGGCTCGTGGCCATGGCTCCCGGGTGTGTCCGGTTCATGGCCTCAAGCGCGTCCGCTGCCCCCGGGGCCGGACAGGCTCCGGTCGTCAGTCGTCTCCCGGCTTCCGGCGGCCTGCCCCGTTGAAGCGCCACCGGGCCGTCGGCCCAAGGCCGAGCGTGCGGGGACGACGCCTGGAGTCGGCGGGCAGTGCCGCAACGGCGGGGCTGGCACCGGCCGCTGCGGCAGACCGCGCGCCGCCGGCCGACGCGGATTCGGCCGCCGCCGGCAGGGGAGCCGGGACCGCTATCGGGGACTCCTCCCAGTCCGGTGAACCGCCGCTCGCCGGGCGGATCGGAGCCGTCGTCCGTGCCCGCAGCAGGCCGAGCGCCGCCGACGGGTGCGGAAACGGAGCCGTACGGGCGCAGGGTGCGACGACATCGACATAGCCGCGGCAGACGGCGGCGCGACCGAGGGCGGGGGAGTGGAGGTCCTCGCCGGAGGCCAGGGACCAGGGTCCCTGGACGATGCGGCCGATGGTGCGCTGGACCTTCCGGGCGATGCCGGCGTCGTCCATCCCGTGCCGTCGCAGCGTCTCGCGCAGCGCGGCGGCGCTGTGGGCGGCGATGGACAGGCCCTGGCCGAAGTCGGGGCTGAAGGAGGCCACGGCGCCGCCGAGCGCGATGAACCCCGTGGGCCAGGACGGCAGCTGCTCGTAGCGCCGCCGGCGGTTGGACGTGTCGCGGGCCAGCCGCACCTCGCTGAGCGGTTCGGCTCCGGCGATCAGGTCGCCTATGGCGGAGTTGCCCGCGCGGCGGGCGAACGGGACGAACCGGTTGGCATGTTCGGTCGGGCGCTCGTCCCCGGTGCCGGTGAGGGTGACCAGCCAGCGTCCGCCCTCGATGGGCACCAGCGTGGCCGTCCTCGCGGGGAGCGGTCGCCCGGGAGCGCGCTGCCCGGGAGCGGGGGTGGTCAGGGATGAACGGGACGTGAGCACCGGCACGTTCTCGGTGCCCTCGGGGGCGCGGAAGATACGGGTCGCCGAGACGATCCCGGGGTCCGCGACGTCTTCGTCCGCGGCGGGCAGCCCCAGCGCGGCCAGCCGGTCCGGGGTGGTGGAGTGCCGGCCGGTGGCGTCGATCACCAGGTCGGCATCCAGCCGATACGTTTCGCCGGTGGTGGTGTCCCGTACGCGCACCCCGGTGACATGCTCCGCGGTGCCCGTGAGGTCCTCCGCCTCGGTGCCGTCGAGGACGGACACACCGGGGAGGGCCGGCACCTGCCGGCACACGACCCGGTCGAGCAGATCGCGTGAGCAGGCGACCAGATACGGCGAGCGGCGCCGGCCTAACCAGCCCTGCGGGGAGCCGGCGGCGAGCTCCGCGGGCAGCGGAATCCGGCGGGCCCCCTCGGCCAGCCATCCGTCCACACTGCCGGGCAGCAGGGCGTCGACCAGCCGGGCTCCGTCCGCAGCCAGCAGGTGGGCGTGCCTGGCCTGCGGAAGGTCCGTGGGGAGGGCGGGGGTGCGCGGCAGCCGGTCGCGCTCGACGACGATGACATCGGCGTGTGCGGACAGCGCGGCGGCGGCGAGCATGCCGGTGAAGCCGCCGCCGAGCACCACGGCGAGGTGCGGGTGGGTGAACTGCAGCCCGCTGCTGTTCGTACTGCTCGACGAGTTCATGAACAGTCCCTTTCTCGGCGGCGGCGCACGATCTCCCGGTGGGAGCGGGACTCGTCCAGAAAGGGCGGTGCCGCATTCATGCGGGAGCGTCGGCGCGCGGCGGCGATGACGGCGTCGGCGGCGGCCGTGAACGAGGCCGCCAACGAGGACGGCAGGGACGCGGACGCGGTCCGCAGGATGCGCAGAGGTGCCGGTGGAAGTGGTCGTGCCAACTGTGGGTCCCGGCAGGCCGGCGCGATCGCCGGCCTGCCGCCCCCCGATTTCCCCATCATGATTCCCCCTCAGGCCGTGCCCGGGCTGCCCCGCGCGCGACCACGTCCTCCGCCACCCGCCCGTGTCACCGGGTGGGGCGGGCGAGCACACCTGCCTCGCGGAGCGCGCTCTGCCCCTGGGGACGCAGCCGTCACATCTGGTCAACGGCGGACACAATTCGGATCGTAGGCGGCGGCGATCACATCCGGTAGCCAGGTTTAGGCAAGGGACGCGTGAGAGCCACCCCGGAGATACCGATGGGTAGATCTGAAGCAAAACGGCGTAATGGGTGGAAAGCGCCGCGCTCATTTCTCGCGTCGCGAGAAAACGCACGGGAAAACCACGTGAGAGGGAGGGCTGCGGCAGGCGAACCCCCGGAGGGTTGGCGCGAAATGATCGGACTCCGGCGCTCCGGTCGGCTCCGTGCCTACCCTGTGCGGGCACCGCACCGGAGAACTTGAGGGAGAGTCGTGCGCGCGATTGTGATGCGAGAATTCGGCGGCCCGGACGTGCTGCGGCTGGAGGACGTGCCCGAACCCGCGCCCCGCGCCGGCCACTCGCTGGTCGAGGTGACTCTCGCGGGCGTCAATTATGCGGATGTGCACGTACGGGAAGACACCTACCTCAAGCCCGTGGAGTTGCCGTACACGCCCGGCAACGAGGTCGTGGGGAGCATCGACGGCTCGCGGCGCGTCGTCGGGCTGTGCCGTGGCGGCGGATACGCGGAGCGGGCCCTGCTGCACCGCCGCGTCACCTGGGACGTGCCCGACGCCGTCAGCGACGAACAGGCCGTCGCGCTGGCGCTGCAGGGCAACAGCGCCTGGCATCTGCTGTTCACCTCGCTGCGGATCACCGCGGGCGAGACCGTCGTCGTACCGGCCGCGGCGGGCGGGGTCGGCTCGCTGGCCGTCCAGCTCGCCGCGCACGCCGGCGCGCGGGTCATCGCCCTGGCAGGCTCCCCGGAGAAGCGCAAGCTGGCCCAGGAGTTGGGCGCTCACGCGGTCGTCGACTCGACCGCCGAGGACCTTACGGAGCGCATCCTGGAGGCGGCCGGCGGTCCGGTCGAGGCCGCACTGGAGATGACCGGTGGCGCCACCTTCGAGCAGATCCTCGCCGCCGTCGCACCGCGCGGCCGGCTGGCCGTCTACGGGTTCGCCGGCGGCGGTGAGACGAGCGTGCCGACGCGTGATCTGATGGCGCGGTCCATCACGCTCTCGGGCTTCTGGCTGCCGCAGCTCTACGCCGACCGCACGGCGCTGCCGACGTCCATGCAGGCGCTGTTCGACGCGGTCGCCGACGGTTCGCTCAAGCCGCTGATCGGCGCCGTCCACCCGCTCGGCGAGGCGGCGCGGGTGCACCGCGACCTCGCCGCCCGCACCCAGACCGGGAAGCTGGCCCTCGACGTCACCCGCTGATTCCGGTAGTCCGGGGCGCCGGGCGGGCACAACGGCTCCGGGAGCGCACCCCGGGGCCGTCCGCCGGGAAGTGCGGCCCGGGCCGCGGGAGACGGGGGCGTCGGCTCGTAGGGGAACTGCCGTGCGTCTTCGGGCGCGGAACACTGCCAGGGGAGAGAACACACGATGGGCAACAGCACCACAGCGTCCCAACCGGCGGCCTCGCCCGCCTCCGCTTCGGGCACCACCGCCGGATCCGAGGGGCCGGGCCGCCCCAAGAGCGCGCGGCAGACGGCCAAGGGCGCGTCGTCCGCGGGCTCCCGGGCGTCGGGATCCAGCCATGCCGAGCGGGTCTTCCTCGTCCAGACGGCCTTCGCCGAACTGGGCGGATCCGCCCATGGACCCGGCGAGATCGCCGAGTTCACCGGCCTGGACGACTCGGTCGTCTACCGCATCCTGCAGTCCGGCATCTACCAGCGGATCTTCGAGCGGGTCGACCGGGGGCTCTACCGGCTGCGGACCTCGGCCGCCCAGCTCGCCTTCACCGCGCTCGACCACCGCCTCGACGGTGCGCAGACGGTGCTCGGCGACCTGCGGACGGCCACCGACGGCGGACTGGCGTTCCTCTACATGGTGGCACCGTTCTCCGGCGCGCAACGGCAGTGCATCGACATGGCCGTCGGCGACTCCGACCTCGCGGAGCTGGGCATGACGCCGCGCGATGTGCTGTCCGTGACGCGCTCCCTGCGCACCGGCGCCTCCGGGCGGACGATCCTCGCCTACCTGCCGGAGGTGCTGCAGCAGCGGGTGCTGGCCGAGCCCGTACCCGACCAGGCGGGACCGGGCGTCTACCGGGACAACGACGCGCTGATGGAGTCCCTCGCGGAGGTGCGCGACCTCGGATACGCACTCGGGTACGAGGAGTGCATGGCCGGATGGAACTCCTGCGCGGCGCCGATCATGTGGGACGGCTCCATCATGGGCGCGGTCCTGCTGCTCAAGCTCAAGTCCGTGATGCCGAAGGCCCCCGACAGCGTCATCGAGGCGACGAAGGAGGCGGCGGCCGTACTCAGCCGCTACGGAGCCGCCAGCCCGACCGCCGACCAGGCCTGAACCGAGCCACCGGGCCACCAGGCCGTTCATGAACCGGGTTTCCTCTCCGGGACGGCGCCGACAGCCGCACAATGGAGTACCGACGACGCACAAGGGGGTCCCATGGAACCGGAGTTGGTGGCGCTCGCCACGGCGGGGGCGACGACGCTGGTGCAGCAGATGGCGACGGACGGCTGGACTGCGGTCCGCGGCAGGATGGCGGCCTTCCTCGCCCGGCGCCGGGGCACCGCCGACGAGGAGGCGGTCGAGGGCGAGCTGGAGGTCTCCCGCGCCGACCTCGTGGCCGCACAGCAGGAGGGCGACCAGGACGGCGTGGACGGAGTGACCACGGCCTGGCGGCTGCGGCTGCAGCGGTCGCTGCGCGAGGACCCGGCCGCGGCGGCCGAACTGCGCGCCCTGCTCGACGAGGTGGCGCCCGACCGGGACGAGCGCACCACGGTCCAGAACGCGTACAACACCATCAGCGGAGGTGTCCACACCTCCCCGGTGATCCAGGTCGGTTTCCTCTCCGGGAACTCCACCTTCCACACACCGCCGGGCCGGCCGCACTCCGGCTGACGCGCCGCGCCGCGCGCCGTGCGACCGGGCAGAATGGCGGTGTGCGGCTCGAAGCGATCACCTGGGAACGGCTCACCGACGCGCTCGCCGAGCGCATCGTCACGACGACGGCGAAGGACGGAAGTCCCTGGCTGAGAGTGGCCGTCGACGGGGCTCCCGCCGCCGCGCCCGGGGACCTGGCGGGCCGGCTCGCCGAGGCGCTGCGGATCCGGGGGCGGGCGGTGCACAAGGCCGGCACCTTCGGCTTTCTGCGCCCCGCCTCCCTGCGGCTCGAATACGGCCGTGAGGATCCCGACGCCTACCACGACGAGTGGTTCGACCGGCAGGCGCTGTGGCGCGAGGTCTTCCAGCCGCTGGATCCCGGTGGCACCGGGCGGGTGCTCCCGGACCTGTGGGATCCGCTGGCGGACCGCGCGACGCGCAGTGCGTACGTGACGCTGCCGCCGGGCGGGGTCCTGCTGCTGCACGGCCCTCTGCTGCTCGGTCACTGGTTTCCCTTCGATCTCTCCGTCCATCTGAAGCTCTCGCCGGCCGCGCTCGCCCGTCGCACCCCTGAGGGCGAGCGCTGGACGCTGCCCGCCTTCGCGCGCTACGAGGCCGAGACACGGCCCGAGGAGGCGGCGGATGTCGTCGTACGGGCCGACGATCCCCGTCGGCCGGCCTGGAGCGGACCCGTCTGAGCGCCGGGCCCGGCCTCAGACGAGCTGCCGGATCTCGCCCCGGACGCGGTAGAAACCGCCCGAGGCCGCCGACAGGTCCTCGACGACATACCGCGCCCCGGCCCGGCGTATATGGCGCGGGAACTGGACGTTCCAGGACGGCTCATAGCCCTCGGAGACCACATGGACCCGCAGCCGGCCGCCTTCTTGGACGCACTCCACCACGATCCCCGAGGCGGTGGCGGACGCCACCGTCTGCACCGTGGCCGACGGGGTGTACGTCGGCAGCGCGGCGGCCGACTTCACATCCCGGGCCACCGGCACCGTGCCCGACTGGGCGGCCGCGATGGCCGCGTCGCTCGCGTCGACGCACACCAGCGAGCCGTCGGTGGTGACCATGTACAGCTTCTCGTCCAGATACTGCATCGACAGCGCCGATCCGCCGCCGGTGCCCAGCTTCCACAGGCGGGTGCCGTCGGCGGCGAAGCAGTACACCGACGAGGCCGAGTCGCCGGCGAAGACATAGCGGCCGCCGGGGGCCGTGGCGCAGGAGTAGACGACCGTGTCGCACTGGTAGGTGGCCTCCAGCGCTCCGCTGTCCTTCGACAGCCGCTGCACGACCTTGCGGTTCGTGCCGGCGTACACCGAGTGGTCCTCCTGCCAGCCGAACAGGACCGCGCCGTTGGTCGGGGTGTGCCACAACTCGCCTCTGCCGTCGGCGGCGTAGGCGGTCACGCCGCGCTGATGGCCGTGGTAGACGGCGCGTTCGTCCCTCCGCACCATCCAGGCGTGCTCACCGGAGCTGCGCCGGGACCACTGGTACTCGTCCTCGTGGTCGATGACCGTCAGCCCGCCGTTGCGGTCGGCGACGTGGAGAATGCCCTCCCGGATGTCCAGCCAGAAGATGTCGACATCGGGGGCGACGTCGTAGGCCGCGAAGGGGAGCTTGGAGGACAGGTCGTAGACCGTGCCGTTGTCGCAGCCGGCGTAGATCCAGAAGTCGTCCGCCACCAGGCACTTGACGCCGTCGGGGAGCTGATAGCGCGCCAGGACCTCACCGTCGTGGCCGAGGGTGTAGACATCCCCGCTCTGATTGCCGACCCAGCAGCGGTCCTCGTCGATGTGGATGCCGAACGCCGCGGCGCCCGTGCGGAACCGCCACAGCACCGGCGCGACCGCGCGGGCCGTCGACGGGGCGGACGTCACCTGGCGTCGCGTCACCGGGCGGGCGGCGCGCTGCCCCTGGACGGCGGGGGCGTAGCCCTTGCGGACCTTCTCGCCGATCTTCCTGGCGGCCGCGGCCTGCGCCTTCTCCCGCGTCGGGAACGTCGAGGACTGCTCCTGGCCGGCCGCGCCGATCCGCCCGTAGCGCACCGAGACGACCGTGTCGTCCACCGTCACCTCGTAGAACTTGTGGGCGCCGCCGCCCTCTTGCGACAGCTCCAGATACGTCGTGGTCACGGACATGGTTCTCCCCTCCCCGGGCGGCCCCCACGGCCGTCCCCCGCTGCTGAAAACCGTACGACCGGCCACTGACAATCGGCCTTCGAGCGCTTGCCGCGGACCGCTGATCGCCCCGCCGGCGGGGGCGGTTAGCGTGAGGGGGTGACGACTTCATTCCACGCATCCGCCCCGTCCGACGCGGCCGCGGCGCTGCCCGGCAGCCAGGGCCCCACCGCAACCGTGGAGGCCCGGCCGCGCTCCGTCGGCGCCGTGCAGACCTCCTACGCGCCCGACCCGGACGGCGACCCGGACCCCGGCGAGATCGTCTGGACCTGGGTGCCCTACGAGGAGAACGACGGGCGGGGCAAGGACCGGCCGGTGCTGGTCGTCGCACGCGAGGCCCGCGGCACGCTGCTGGCCGTCCAGCTCTCCAGCAAGCGGCACAACAACGACCGGGAGTGGGTCCCGATCGGGGCCGGCCCCTGGGACCGCGCGGGGCGCGACTCGTGGGTGGCGGTGGACCGTGTGCTGCGGGTGCACCCGGCCGGGATGCGGCGCGAGGCCTGTGCGCTGGACCGCGGCCGCTTCAACCTCGTCGTCAACCGGCTGCGCGAGCGCTACGGCTGGCGCTGACGGAGGCGTCGGCCGTCAGGCGTCCGCCAGGGCCAGCAGCTTGGTGACGGTGTTCCAGTTGCGGGCGGTGGCCGTCACACCCAGAGGGGCGCGGCTCACCGCGGCGGCGAGCTTGGAGCGGCCCATGCCGCCCGGGCACCACAGATACAGCTCGCGCCCGGTCAGCCGGAACCGGTCGGGCGCGAACGCGTCCGGGTCGAGCGCGTCCAGCCGGGAGGTGTCGGCCGGCACCGCCGACAGGAACGTCACATGGAGGTTCTTGGGCTCCGGCACGGCCTGCGGAAACGGATTCGCGGCGATCGCGGCGGCCAGCTCGTCGCGGGTCCGGACGACGACCGGCACCGTCAGGCCGAGCTCGGCGGCGATCCGGTCCTGGATCGTCCGGGCCGTCTCCTCCGGCGGCATACCGGGGTCGGCGAAGACGATGTTGCCGGTCTGCAGCAGGACGGAGACGTCCCGGAACCCCAGGGACTCGGCCAGCGCCAGCTGGCCGGCCTTGGGGAAGGAGTTGTGGCCTCCGACGTTGATGCCGCGGAGCAGAGCGATCTGACGGGACATGGCGCTGCCATTCGTGAGGGTCCGGCCCGGGTGCGGACGGACGACGGCCGGGATCAGAAGAGCGGGGCCGGCAGCACGCCTTCGAGGGCGAGCAGCAGGCGCTTGGTCTCCAGGCCGCCGCCGAATCCGCCGATCCCGCCGTCGCTGGCCACGACGCGGTGGCAGGGGACGACGACCGGCAGCGGATTGGAGCCCATCGCCGCGCCCACCGCGCGGGCCGCGCCCGGTTCCCCGACCCGGTCGGCGAGGTCCTGATAGCCGACCACGCTGCCATAGGGGACGTCGGAGGCCAGGGCGTGCAGGACCCGGGCGTGGAAGCCGGAGGACAGCGACCAGTCCAGGGGGACGGTGAAGGACCGCAGATCCCCGGAGAAGTAGGCGGTCAGCTCGGCGGCGGCCGTCGTCAGATGGGGCGTCTCCGGGAGCGGTGAGCCGCCGAAGAACTGCTCCAGTCGGGTCAGCGCGCGGCGGGTCGTCCGCTCGTCGGCATGGAAGGCGACCTGGACCAGGCCCTCCCGGGTCGCGGCGAGCAGCAGCGGGCCGATCGGGGTCTCCAGACGCGTCCAGGCCCAGTCGCGGCGGCTCGCGGGCCCCGGCGGCGCGGAGGTCTGTTCGGAAACCTGCTCGGAATGCGTCACCTGATCAGAGTAGGACGAGCCACTGACAATGCGACGGGGAACGGGCCGGCGGCCGTCGCCCGGTGCCGCTCCCCGTCGGCACCGCGGGCTCAGGCGCCGTTCTTGTGCTTGTTCTCCAGCGCGTCCTGCACCACATCGGGCTTGTTGGTGATGATGCCGTCCACATTCAGGTCGGCGAGCTTGATCGCGACTGCCGGGTCGTCGACGGTCCAGGTGTACAGGTCCAGCTGCCGGCGGTGCGGGCCCTTCAGGCCGTGCACGGCGGCGACGTACTCCGGGGTGACCGCCGTGTGGACGGGATTGATCTGATCGCAGTACTTGGCGTACTTCGGGAGGTCGGCGACGGACGGGTTGCCCAGGAAGCCCGTCTTGATGTCCGGCCGGAGCGTGTGGACGGTCTTGAGGGTGTCGGCGTTGAAGCTCTGGATGATCAGACGGTGCTTGAGGTGGTCCCTGTCCAGCCAGCCGCCGCGGCGCAGCTCGAGGAGGGTCTGCTTCTCGATGCCCGGATAGAGCTCCGGCGACTTGAGCTCCATCAGAAGGTTCTGGTCGTTGTGCTCGACCTCGTCCATGTAGTCCTCGAGCGTCGGCACCCGCTCGCCCTCGAACTTCTGTCCGAACCAGCTGCCCGCGTCCAGCTTCTCGATCTCCTTGAGGGTGAAGTCCGCGACGTTCCAGGGGGAGCGGTCGGGGAAGACCTTCTTGACGTTGGTCGTCCGGGCGAGCGAGTTGTCATGGAGGATGACCAGCTCACCGTCCTTGGTGCGCTGAACGTCGTTCTCGACCCATTCGATGCCGAGCTCGGCGGCCGCGTCGATGGCGGCGAGGGTGTTCTCGGGCGCGTACGACGAGGCGCCGCGGTGGGCGACCGTCACCGGAGCGTGTCCGTGCGGTGAGGCCTGGGCGGCGTTGGTGGAGAGGACGAGCGCGGACAGACCCATGAGCGCACCGGCGACAACGGTGGCGACGGGGCGGATACGCATACGGACTCCTCGTGACGTCGTGGGCGTGAGCGGACGTGAGTGACGTGTACCGGGTCGGACGGGCAGAGGCTCGCAGCCGGGCCAGAGCGGGAGGCGGTCGTACGGTGGCCGAGGGCTGAACGAGAAATGGCCGGTCTTCCGTGGAGCGTCGCGCAATTGCAGGATGCCCGGAAAAGCCGTGCAACAGACGTGCGCTCCGATGCCGTCCAACTTGCCGGAGTCGCGGCATCCGCGCATCTTGGCCGATGGTGCGTCACCCCTCGTGCTTCTGACCGGTTTTGGTCATATGTAGTGAATGAGCGGTCACCGCGACGCCGCTCCGTTCGCGAGCGCGCCGCTCTCATGGCAGGGGCCCCGGGACATGCGCCCCGCACCTCCCGCGGCCGTGCCGCCAAGGGCCCCACGCGCCGCCCCGCCGTCGCCGCCGCCCGGCGTCCCCCCGCTCGCCGAGCGGCCCGCCGCGGCCGGCCGATATCGCCGCAAAGCCGCAGGTCGGAGAGATTTTCACGCCGATTGTCAGTGCTGGGTCGTACGGTGGATCCCATGCGGCCCGAATCAAAGATCGAACGCACGGTGGCGCCCTTCGAGGTCGTCAGCCCCTACCAGCCCAATGGCGACCAGCCGGCGGCCATCGCCGAGCTGGAGCGGCGCATCCGCGGGGGTGAAAAGGACGTCGTCCTGCTGGGCGCCACCGGCACCGGCAAGTCGGCGACCACCGCATGGATGATCGAGAAGCTGCAGCGGCCGACGCTCGTTATGGCGCCCAACAAGACCCTCGCGGCCCAGCTCGCCAACGAATTCCGCGAGCTCCTGCCGAACAACGCGGTCGAGTACTTCGTCTCCTACTACGACTACTACCAGCCCGAGGCCTACGTCCCGCAGTCCGATACGTACATCGAGAAGGACTCCTCCATCAACGAGGAGGTCGAACGGCTGCGCCACTCCGCGACCAATTCGCTGCTCACGCGGCGTGACGTCGTCGTGGTCGCCTCGGTGTCCTGCATCTACGGACTCGGTACGCCGCAGGAGTACGTCGACCGGATGGTCCCGCTGAAGGTCGGCGACGAATTCGACCGCGACCAGCTGCTGCGCCGCTTCGTCGACATCCAGTACACCCGCAACGACGTGGCCTTCACCCGGGGCACCTTCCGGGTCCGCGGCGACACCATCGAGATCTTCCCGGTCTACGAAGAGCTGGCCGTGCGGATCGAGATGTTCGGCGACGAGATCGAGGCGCTGTCCACCCTCCACCCGCTCACGGGCGAGGTCATCAGCGACGACCGGGAGCTGTACATCTTCCCGGCCAGCCACTACATCGCCGGACCGGAGCGCATGGAGCGGGCCATCGCCGGGATCGAGGCCGAGCTGGCGGACCGCCTCGCCACCCTGGAGAAGCAGGGCAAGATGCTTGAGGCCCAGCGGCTGCGCATGCGCACCACGTACGACATCGAGATGATGCGGCAGATCGGTTCCTGCTCGGGCATCGAGAACTACTCGATGCACATGGACGGCCGCGAGCCCGGTTCCGCGCCCAACACCCTCATCGACTACTTCCCGGACGACTTCCTCCTGGTCATCGACGAGTCGCACGTCACCGTGCCGCAGATCGGCGCCATGTACGAGGGCGACGCCTCGCGCAAGCGGACCCTCGTCGACCACGGCTTCCGGCTGCCGTCCGCCCTGGACAACCGCCCGCTGAAGTGGGAGGAGTTCCTGGAGCGCATCGGCCAGACGGTCTATCTGTCCGCGACCCCCGGCCGGTACGAGCTCGCCCGCGGCGACGGCTTCGTGGAGCAGATCATCCGCCCGACCGGCCTGGTCGACCCGGAGGTGGTGGTCAAGCCCACCGACGGGCAGATCGACGACCTGGTGCACGAGATCAGGGCACGTACGGAGAAGGACGAGCGCGTCCTGGTCACCACCCTGACCAAGAAGATGGCCGAGGACCTCACGGACTACTTCCTGGAGCTCGGCATCCAGGTCCGCTACCTGCACAGCGACGTGGACACCCTGCGGCGCGTGGAGCTGCTGCGGGAACTGCGATCGGGTGAATACGACGTCCTGGTGGGCATCAACCTGCTGCGCGAGGGCCTCGACCTGCCCGAGGTCTCCCTGGTGTCCATTCTGGACGCGGACAAGGAGGGCTTCCTGCGGTCCGGTTCGGCGCTGATCCAGACGATCGGACGCGCGGCGCGCAACGTCTCCGGCCAGGTGCACATGTACGCCGACAAGGTCACCCCGGCGATGGAGAAGGCCATCGAGGAGACCAACCGCCGGCGGGAGAAGCAGCTGGCGTACAACAAGGAGCACGGCATCGATCCGCAGCCGCTCCGCAAGAAGATCGGCGACATCGTCGCCACGATCGCCCGCGAGGAGATCGACACCCAGGAGCTGCTGGGCTCGGGCTACCGCAAGTCGGGCGAGGCCAAGGAGGCCAAGGGCAAGGCCCCGGTGCCGTCGCTCGGCGCGCAGGCCGGCAAGGCCAAGGGCAAGGGCAAGGCGGGTGCGGTGCTGACGGACCGTCCCGCCGCCGAACTGGCCGACCTCATCGAGGAGATGACGGAGCGGATGCGGGCCGCCGCGGCCGAGCTGCAGTTCGAGGTCGCCGCCAGGCTGCGCGACGAGGTGGGTGAACTGAAGAAGGAGCTGCGGCAAATGAGGGAGGCCGGCGTGCAGTGACGGGGCCGCGACGGGCGGGTCGCGGCCGCCCCGGTGTTGCAGAAACGCCACAGAACGCGGGCCCGGGGCGCCCCGCGTCCGCCGTCGTGCGTAGGGTCGAGGGGGCCCGCCGGAGAGCTGGGCGGGGACAGTACGGAGAAGGGACGGCGCGTGTCGGTCAATTTGTCCAAGGGGCAGGGCATCAGCCTGCAGAAGTCCGACGGCGGAACGCTGACCGCGGTGCGGATGGGGCTCGGGTGGCGCTCGGCGCCGCGGCGCGGCCTGTTCGGGAGGCGCACCAACGAGATCGACCTCGACGCCTCCGCGGTGCTGTTCGCCGACAAGAAGCCGATGGACGTCGTCTTCTTCCAGCATCTGATCAGCGATGACGGCGCCGTCCGGCACACCGGCGACAACCTGGTCGGCGGTGCCGGCCAGGGCGGCGACGACGAGGCGATCCTGGTCGACCTGGCACGGCTGCCGGTGCACATCGACCAGATCGTGTTCACGGTCAACTCCTTCACCGGTCAGACCTTCGCCGAGGTGCAGGACGCCTTCTGCCGTCTGGTGGACGAGACCACCGGCCAGGAGCTGGCCCGCTACACCCTTACGGGCGGCGGCGATTACACCGCCCAGGTGATGGCCAAGGTCCACCGCACGGGCAGCGGCTGGCAGATGACCGCCATCGGTGAGCCCGCCGTCGGCCGTACGTTCCAGGACCTGGTGCCGGCGATCGTGCCGCACCTGTAAGCACCGCACGTCGCGGCGGCGCTCCCCGGGCCGTGCCGCCGCATCCCGGGCCCGCGCCCGGGCCCGGCCCGGGACGCAATCACCATCAGGGGGAACAACGATGACGGCCGAGCTGGTCCGGGGGCAGAACCACCCGCTGGACCGCACACGGGTGGAGATCCGGATCACGGCGGGCGGCCCCGTCGTCGCCGGAGTGACGCTCGGCGACGAGCAGGGCAGGCTCCCGGGAGCCGAGGCGGTGGCCCACCCCGGCGCGCCCCGGCGCACCGGCATCGAGGTTCCCCGCCAGGCGGCCGCCGAGCACCGCATCGCGGTCGACCTCGACGCGCTGCCCGAGGCCGTCCACCGGGTCAGCGTGCTGCTGGCGCTGCCCACCGGCATCGGCGCGCTGACCACCTTCGGCGCCGCCGCCGCGCCGTCCGTGGCGGTCACCGGCCTCGACGGCACACACCTGGCCGACTACACCATCGCCGGCCTGGGGGCCGAGTCCGCCGTCGTCGCCGTGGAGCTGTACCGCAGGCAGGGCGCCTGGAAGGTGCGCGCGGTAGGCCAGGGATACGCCGACGGCCTCACCGCGATGCTGCGCGACCAGGGGCTCGCACAGGCGGCGGAGCTCGCCGCACAGATCGAGCAGGCGGTCAGCCTGGGGCACGCCCGCGCGGTGCCGGCCCCCGCGCCGGCCGCGGCGAGCCGGTCCGAGCGGCCGGAGCGCTCCGCGGCGGGTCCGGCGGCCGCGCCCACCGCCCGGCGGCCCGCCCCCGCGCCCCCGACGGCGGCCGACGGCCTGGCGGCATCCGGGCCCGGCGCGGCGGGGGCCGGCCCCACCGGAGCGGGTTCCGCGGCCGCGCCCAAGGCCGCCGGGTCCCCGGCGTCCCACGGCCCCGTCGACTACCGGCACCCCGCGCGCCGCAGTACCCCCGCACCCAGCGGCCCGGCCCCGGCCACCCCCGCCGCTCCCGACGGCCCCCCGCGCCCCGTCGCCGGTGACGCCGCCGGATGGAGCATGGAGGAGCGGCTCTACAACCAGGTCTGGGGCATGTTCGAGGACCTGGCCCGTTCGGTCGCGGCGTACCGCAGCGCGTCCGACTTCGCCGAGTCCCGCCTGGAGCAGGAGCTCGACAAGGCCCTCGCCGACCCGCGCAACCGCCTCGGTACGGCCGCCGACGTCGCCCGTGCCACCGCCCGCGACAAGCACGCCACCCTGGTCACCCAGGCCCGGGCCGCCCTGGACCGCGACCTCGGGCAGCTCGCGGCCGAGTCGGAGGTGGTGGAACCGGCCCTGCCGCCCGCCTTCGCCCGCTGGGACAACCCCGTATGGCAGGGCTATCACGTCCCACTGGAGCGCCCGATGGCGCTGCGCCTGGGCGATCTGCACCTTCCGGAGGTCCTGGACCTGCGCATCCCCATGCTCGTACGGCTCCCCCTGGAGCGCGGTCTGTGGATCGACAGCGGGCCCGACGCATACGACCGCGGCGGTTCCCTCCCCGAGCGCGAGTACGGCCGGCGGGAGCTGGGCAGCGCGCTGACGGACGGGCCGCCGGACGAGGCCGAGCTGCGCCGGCTCGCCACGGAGACCGCCGTGGCCATCGCCGCCCGGTTGCTGGCGGTCCACCCCGTCGGCGAGTTCGCGGTCCAGGTCATCGACCCGGGCGGCACGGCGGCCCCGGCGCTGGCACCGCTCCTGGAGTCCGGTGTGCTCGCCCCTCCGATGCCAGGTGCCAAGGGGGTGGCCGCGGTCCTGGAGGGGCTGACCCGGCGGGTCGACCTCGTCCAGATGGCCGTGCGCAGTCGCGCCGCGGACGCGCTGCCGCCGGATCTCGACACCGCCGAGCAGCTGCTGATCGTGCACGACTTCCCGCACGGCTTCGACGACCGCGCCCTGACCCAGCTCCGCTATCTGGCCGACGAGGGCCCCGCGGTCGGGGTGCATCTGATGATGGTCGCCGACCGCGCCCAGGCCCGGGAGTACGGCCCGGTCCTGGACCCGCTGTGGCGCTCGCTGCTGCGGATCACGCCGGTGCCCGACGCGCACCTCGCCGACCCTTGGGTCGGCCATGCCTGGACGTATGAGCCGCCGCTGGCCCCGAGGGGCAGCCAGGTGGTGCGCCAGGTGCTCGACCGGCTCGCCCAGGCCCGCCGCGCCGGACGCGGCTGATCCGGACGGCCCTCCCGTGCGTCCGCCCGCCCCCCAGCGAACGGACGCCTGCCCAACACCACGTCCAACCCCCTGACCAGCGACTTTACCTATCTCTTTACTATTACTTGGCCTTCCTTTACCCTTCTTGGTGCGGAGGGGAGTATTCCCATCACGACGTACCCGTCATCACGGATTTGCGAGTGTGACGAGATCCCGGGGCGTCGGCCCCGTTCCCTCAGGTGGAACGGGGCGGAAGAGACCTCCGGCAGCGACGACGCTGTGAGTGCCGTACGACTCTGCCGGAGGAGCAGTGGACGTTTCCCTGAACCTGTGGGTGCTGACCATCCTTGGTCTCTGTGCCCTGATAGCCGCCGATTTCTTCATCGGTGGACGCAAACCGCATGAGGTCTCCCTCAAGGAGGCTGGAATCTGGACCGCCGTCTGGATCGCGCTCGCCGCGCTGTTCGGCCTCGGACTGCTGCTCTTCGGCGGCACCGCGCCGGCCGGTGAGTTCTTCGCGGGCTTCATCACCGAGAAGTCCCTGAGCGTCGACAACCTCTTCGTCTTCGTGTTGATCATGGCGAAGTTCGCGGTCCCCGCGGTCTACCAGCAGCGCGTGCTGATGGTCGGTGTGCTGATCGCGCTGGTGCTGCGGGCCGGCTTCATCGGCGCCGGCGCCGCGATCATCGCCAACTTCTCCTGGGTCTTCTACCTCTTCGGCGCGTTCCTCATCTGGACCGCCTGGAAGCTCATCAAGGAGGCCCGTGCCGAGGACGAGGACGAGGAGTTCGAGGAGAACCGCTTCCTGAAGCTGGTCGAGAAGCGCTTCCCGTCGACCGACAAGTACCACGGCACCAAGCTGTTCATCGTCGAGAACGGCAAGCGGCTGATGACGCCGATGCTGATCGTCATGCTGGCGATCGGCACCACCGACGTCCTGTTCGCCCTGGACTCCATCCCCGCGATCTTCGGCCTCACCCAGGACCCGTACATCGTCTTCACCGCCAACGCCTTCGCCCTGATGGGCCTGCGGCAGCTGTACTTCCTGATCGGCGGGCTGCTGAAGAAGCTGGTCCACCTCTCCTACGGCCTGTCGATCATCCTGGGCTTCATCGGCGTGAAGCTGGTGCTGCACGCACTGCACGAGTCCGGGGTGGCCGTGCCGGAGATCAGCATTCCGGTCTCCCTGGGCGTCATCTGCGCCGTGCTCGTCGTCACCACGATCACCAGCCTGCGCGCCTCGAAGAAGCAGGCGGCGGCCGAGGCCGACAAGGCGGCCGCCGGCAAGGAGCCCGTCGACGCCTGAGGCTCGACGTCCCAGGCGCACCACCGACGGCGCCCGGCCCCGCTCCCGAACGGAGTGGGGCCGGGCGCCGTCGCGCCATCAGTCCTTCGCTACCAGCCCCGCTTGCGCCACTCCGCCAGATGCGGTCGCTCCGCGCCGAGCGTGGTGTCGTTGCCGTGCCCCGGATAGACCCAGGTCTCATCGGGGAGTTCGCCGAAGAGCTTGCTCTCCACACCGTCGATCAGGCTGGCGAAGTGCTCGGGATTGCCCCAGGTGTTGCCCACGCCCCCGGGGAACAGGCAGTCGCCGGTGAACAGATGGGGCGCGCCGTGCGGGTCGTCGTAGACCAGCGCGATGCTGCCGGGGGTGTGGCCGACCAGATGGCGCGCGGTCAGCGTGACGCGCCCGACGGTGATCGTGTCGCCGTCGTCGACCAGGACGTCCGTGGGCACGGGGATGCCCTCGGCGTCGTACCGGCCCGCGTAGGTGCGCGCACCCGTCGCGTCGACCACCTCGCGCAGCGCGCCCCAATGGTCGCCGTGCCGGTGTGTGGTGACGACGGACGCGATGCCGCTGTCGCCGATCAGCGCGAGAAGGGTGTGCGGATCGGCGGCCGCGTCGATCAGCAGCTGCTCGTCGGTCGCACGGCACCGCAGCACATAGGCGTTGTTGTCCATCCGGCCGACCGCGACCTTCGAGATCATCAGGTCGGACAGTTCGTGCACGTCGGCCGCTCCGCCGACCTTCACTGCTCCGCTATAGCCCATGAGTCCACTCTAGAGCGGGGGTACGACAGGCAGGTCGGAGCCGTGGCTGTCGAGCGCGGAGCCGTCGCCGCGTCCGGTGAGCCAGCCCACCAGCGCCGTCGCGGAGCCCGAGACCACCACGGACGCGGCCTCGGTGCCCGGGGCGGCCGCCGTGCGGCCGGTGCGCCAGCGGCGGCCGTCGTCGGTGCGCAGCTCCAGGGCCGGCAGATCCCGGTGGCCGGCGAACTTGATCGTGGCGAGGAAGGCGAGGTAGCCGTCGACGAAGCCCGTCGGCAGCTGGTCGAGGGTGTGGCCGACACCGAGATCGAGGTGGTGCAGCTCCACCTCGGCGAGCCGGCGCAGCGGCAGCCGGTCGGCCCGTTCGACGACGCCGTTGCGCATCTCGACCTCGTAGGACCGGCGCTCCTCCGGCAGCCCGTCCACGGCGGCGTCGAACCGCTCGGCGCTCTCCTTGAGGTCCTCCAGGTGCGCCGCCAGCGGGCGGTCGGCGTCCCGCTCGATGTCGGCGTCCCGGGCCCGGGCGCTCGCGTACATCGGCGCGGGGACGTCCGTACGCGCCCAGGTGAGGAGGTTGACCAGCGCGTCCGCGTTGCGTGCCAGATGGGCCAGGACATGGCCGCGGGTCCAGTCGGGGAGCAGCGACGGCTCGCCGATCGCCGTGTCGTCGAGCTTGCTCACCGAGACCAGCAGCCGTTCGGTGGCCTCGCGTACGGCGGCCACGTCGTGCGGGAAGTCAGGCGGGGTGACGGTCATGGTCCGACGCTAGCGCCACGAAGGCGAGTTCGGGAGTCGTCCGCGCCGTTCGGGGGCGTACGCGGGCGGGGTGGGCGGCGCGTGGCGGCCCGGGGGCCGATGGGACGCCGCCCGCGGTGTCTCCCGGTGGTCAGGCCGACGCTTCGGGGGTTCCGAACCACCGGCGGAGCGCGGCGCCCAGGTCGTCCGGGGCGGTGGCCGAGTCCGGGATGTCCGCCGCCCAGGCGGTGCAGCCGTCCGGCCGTACCAGGAGGCCGGCCAGGTCGGGCCGCCCCGGGCAGGCGGTGGTCAGCACCCGCAAACGGGAGTCGTACCCGGCGGCGCGCTTGCGCAGCCCCTCGTCGTCGGCGAGGTCGAGCAACAGCCCCTGCCCGCCGCGCAGATGGTCCGCGAGCCGGCTGCCGTCGGCCAGCTCCAGGTCGGGGGCGCTGCGGCCGGTCAGCGGGTGATCGCCCGGCAGGTCGTAGCGATGCTGGACACCGGAGATCTTCTTGGCGAAGAAGGTGGTGGCGGCGACGGTTCCGGTCAGCTCGGTGAGCACCGTGCGCAGCGCCCGGGCGTGCGACTCCGGCCGCATCAGCGCCACTTGGGCCCGGGTCCACTCCAGCACCCAGGCGCCTATCGGGTGCCGCTCGGCCGTGTAGGTGTCGAGCAGCCCCTCAGGCGCCCAGCCGTGCACCGTGGCGGCCAGCTTCCAGCCCAGGTTCATCGCGTCGCCGATGCCGAGGTTCAGCCCCTGGCCGCCGAAGGGCGAGTGCACATGCGCCGCGTCGCCGGCCAGCAGCACCCGCCCCGCCCGGTAGTCGGGCACCTGGCGGGCGTTGTCCGTGAAGCGGGTCGCCGAGAGCACCTTGTGGATCTCGACGTCCTCGACACCGGAGACGTTCCGCAGGGATGCCTGCAACTCCTCGGCGGTAACGGGCGCTTCGCGGTCCGCGGGCGGTCCGTCGAACTCCACGGTGAGGATCCGGCCGGGAATCGGGCCGTGCGCGTAGGTGCCGGTCCCGGTCCAGTTCCAGCCGGCCCCCAGCTTCTCGGATCCGGACATCTCCACGATGGCCTGATGGCCGGTGATCTCGGGGTCCGTCCCCGGGAACGGGAAGCCGGCGAGCCGGCGAACCGTACTGCGCCCGCCGTCGCACCCCACCAGCCAACCGGTCTGCAGCGACCCGTGGGAGGTGTGGACGCGCACGCCGTCCTCGTCGGCGTCGAAACCGCTCAGCGTCACCCCGCGGCGCAGGTCGACGCCCAGTTCGGCGGCGCGGTCGGCGAGCAGCCGCTCCAGGGACTCCTGGGGGACGAGGCCGACCTCGGAGGCCGGTCCGGGGGCCTCGAAGTCCGGGTCGGACTCGTCCAGCAGATCGCCGCGCAGCATGATGCCGGCGAAGTGCCCGGCGAACTTCGGAGGCCGTTGCACCCCGGACGCGCCCGCGGCCTGCCGCTGCCGCAGGAACGAGCTGAACTTCTCGACGGCGGCGCGCTGCACCTCCGCCAGGTCGGGCAGCAATCCGCGCCGGTAGAAGGCCTCCGCGCTGGGGGAGTTGATCGCCCCCGCCTTGATCGTCGTGTCCACCTCGGTCAGCCGCTCCAGGACGACGACCCGGACATCGGCCAGTGCCAGTTCGCAGGCGAGCATCAGCCCCACCGGGCCGCCCCCTGCCACCACTACGTCTGCGTCATGGTTCATGGGCGAGAGTGTAGCCACTAAAAGTTTTTTGCGACTACAAAATTTTCGAAGGGGCGGCCTAGGATTCCGGGCATGGTGGATGAGCAGCGGCGCGACGGCGCGGGGACGGCAGGTGGCGGATGGATCGCCGGCCAGGAAGCGGAGACCGGCTTCGGCGAGGAGGACGGCCGGCTGACGCTGCGCGAGCGCAAGAAGCTGCGCACCCGGCAGCGGATCTCCGGCGAGGCGACGCTGCTGTTCATCCGGCGCGGCTTCGACAACGTCACCGTCGCCGAGGTGGCCCGCGCCGCCGAGGTGTCCACGATGACCGTCTTCAACTACTTCCCGCGGAAGGAGGACCTCTTCCTCGACCGGATCCCCGAGGCGCTGGAGCTGCTCACCCGTGCCGTCCGGGAGCGCGGCGCGGGCGAGTCGCCGCTGGCCGCGCTGCGCCGGCTGACGTCGGAGCTGGTGGAGCAGCGCCATCCGCTGGGCGGAGTGGGGGAGGGGTTCGAGCACTTCTGGCGTACGGTGCTGGACTCGCCGGCGCTGCGCGCGCGGGGCCGCGAGGCGGTCGAGGAGCTGGAGGACGCGCTCGCCGGGCTGCTCGCCGAGGCCGCGGGCGGTGACGCCGCGCGGCCGGGCCATGGCTCCCGGCTGGCCGCGGCGCTGATCGTCGCGGGGATCCGCGTGGCGTACGCCGAGGCCGCCGGCCGGCAGCTGCGCGGTGACCCGGCGGACGAGGTGGCCGTTGAGCAGGTCGAGGTGCTGCGGCGGACGTTCGATGCGCTGGAGCGGGCGCTGCCCGGAGACCGCTGAACCGCCGGGGTGGCGGGGTTTGCGCAGCGTACGGGCGTGCGGCGGGGCGGGAAGGATGTGGGGCCGCCACACGTTTGGGTGAAGAGGGCTTGCGAACCCCGTAAATCGAATGCGCGTGCTATAGGCTCGTGTGTGGCATCCCAAAGACAGTGCCGTGGCGGGCCCCATACCCTGGGGCGGGGCTCCGCTCCGCTTCGCTTCGCCGCCTCTGCTCATTCACCGAGCGGCGGACGCAGAGCCGCGGCTCCCGCCCCCTCCAAGAAAGGTGCCGACCGGCGTGGCCGACCGTCTCATCGTCCGTGGCGCTCGCGAGCACAATCTCAAGAACGTCTCGCTCGACCTCCCCCGCGATTCCCTCATCGTCTTCACGGGGCTGTCAGGGTCGGGCAAGTCCTCGCTCGCCTTCGACACGATCTTCGCCGAGGGGCAGCGGCGCTATGTCGAGTCGCTCTCCTCCTACGCCCGGCAGTTCCTCGGGCAGATGGACAAGCCCGATGTGGACTTCATCGAGGGCCTGTCCCCCGCGGTGTCGATCGACCAGAAGTCGACCTCGCGCAACCCGCGCTCGACCGTCGGCACGATCACCGAGGTCTACGACTACCTCCGCCTGCTGTTCGCCCGCATCGGCAAGCCGCACTGCCCCGAGTGCGCGCGCCCCATCGCCCGGCAGTCGCCGCAGGCGATCGTCGACAAGGTCCTGGAGCTGCCCGAGGGCAGCCGCTTCCAGGTGCTCTCCCCCCTGGTGCGGGAGCGCAAGGGCGAGTTCGTCGATCTCTTCTCCGACCTCCAGACCAAGGGCTACAGCCGGGCGCGGGTCGACGGTGAGACGATCCAGCTCTCCGAGCCGCCCAAGCTGAAGAAGCAGGAGAAGCACACCATCGAGGTGGTCGTCGACCGCCTCACGGTCAAGGAGAGCGCCAAGCGGCGGCTGACCGACTCCGTTGAGACCGCCCTCGGGCTCTCCGGCGGCATGGTCATCCTCGACTTCGTGGATCTGGAGCCGGACGACCCGCAGCGCGAGCGGATGTATTCGGAGCATCTGTACTGCGCCTACGACGATCTGTCCTTCGAGGAGCTGGAGCCCCGCTCCTTCTCCTTCAACTCGCCCTTCGGCGCCTGCCCGGACTGCACCGGTATCGGTACGCGCATGGAGGTCGACCCCGAGCTGATCGTCCCCGACGAGGACCGCTCCCTCGACGAGGGCGCCCTCCACCCCTGGTCGCACGGCCACACCAAGGACTACTTCGGCCGCCTCGTCGGCGCGCTGGCCGATGCCCTCGGCTTCCGTACGGACATCCCCTGGGCCGGGCTGCCGGCCCGCGCCAAGAAAGCCCTGCTGCACGGCCACAAGACCCAGATCGAGGTGCGCTACCGCAATCGGTACGGCCGCGAGCGGGCCTACACCACCCCCTTCGAGGGCGCCGTGCCGTTCGTCAAGCGGCGGCACTCCGAAGCGGAGAGCGACAGCAGCCGCGAGCGCTTCGAGGGCTATATGCGCGAGGTGCACTGCCCGACCTGTGAGGGCACCCGGCTCAAGCCGATCGTGCTCGCCGTGACGGTCCAGGAGAAGTCGATCGCCGAGGTCGCGGCCATGTCGATCAGCGACTGCGCCGACTTCCTGCGGGACATGAAGCTCGACGCCCGCGAGAAGAAGATCGCCGAGCGGGTCCTCAAGGAGGTCAACGAACGGCTGAAGTTCCTGGTCGACGTCGGCCTGGACTACCTCTCGCTGAACCGCGCGGCCGGCACCCTCTCCGGCGGTGAGGCCCAGCGCATCCGCCTCGCCACCCAGATCGGCTCCGGCCTGGTGGGCGTGCTCTACGTCCTGGACGAGCCGTCGATCGGCCTGCACCAGCGCGACAACCACCGGCTGATCGAAACGCTGGTGCGGCTGCGCGACATGGGCAACACCCTGATCGTCGTCGAGCACGACGAGGACACCATCAAGGTCGCCGACTGGGTCGTGGACATCGGCCCCGGTGCCGGTGAGCACGGCGGCAAGGTCGTGCACAGCGGCCCGATGAAGCAGCTGCTGGCCAACAAGGAGTCGATCACCGGGCAGTATCTGTCCGGCAAGAAGGCCATCGCGACACCGGACATCCGGCGGCCCGCCGACCCCAAGCGGCAGCTGACGGTCCACGGCGCGAAGGAGAACAACCTCCGCGACATCGACGTCTCCTTCCCGCTCGGGGTGTTCTCCGCCGTCACCGGCGTCTCCGGCTCCGGCAAGTCGACGCTGGTCAACGACATCCTCTACACCCACCTCGCGCGCGAGCTGAACGGCGCCAAGTCCGTCCCGGGACGGCACACCCGGGTCGCCGGCGACGATCTGGTGGACAAGGTCGTGCATGTCGACCAGTCGCCGATCGGCCGCACCCCGCGGTCGAACCCGGCCACGTACACCGGTGTCTTCGACCACGTCCGCAAGCTCTTCGCGGAGACGATGGAGGCCAAGGTCCGCGGCTATCTGCCGGGGCGCTTCTCCTTCAACGTCAAGGGCGGCCGCTGCGAGAACTGCTCCGGCGACGGCACGATCAAGATCGAGATGAACTTCCTGCCGGATGTGTACGTGCCGTGCGAGGTCTGCCACGGCGCGCGCTACAACCGCGAGACGCTGGAGGTCCACTACAAGGGCAAGTCCATCGCCGAGGTGCTGGACATGCCCATCGAGGAGGCGCTGAGCTTCTTCGAGGCGGTGCCGACCATCGCCCGGCATCTCAAGACGCTCAACGAGGTCGGCCTCGGCTACGTCCGGCTCGGCCAGTCCGCGCCGACGCTCTCCGGTGGTGAGGCCCAGCGGGTCAAGCTGGCCAGCGAACTCCAGAAGCGCTCGACGGGCAGCACGGTCTATGTCCTGGACGAGCCGACCACCGGTCTGCACTTCGACGACATCAGCAAGCTGATCAAGGTGCTGTCCGGGCTGGTCGAAAAGGGCAACACCGTGATCGTCATCGAGCACAACCTCGATGTGATCAAGACGGCGGACTGGGTCATCGACATGGGGCCCGAGGGCGGCAACGGCGGCGGAATGGTCGTCGCCGAGGGCACGCCGGAGGAGATCGCGTCGATCCCGGCCAGCCACACCGGCAAGTTCCTGCGGGAGATCCTCGGCGACCGCGTCAGCGACGCCGCGCCGGTGCCGGCGCAGGCGAAGAAGCCGGCCGCCAAGAAGACCGCGGCGAAGAAGACCACGGCCAGGAAGACGACGGCGCGGGCCGGCCGAAGCTCCTGACGCCGAGGGGACGTTCCGGCCGGGCCGTCACCGCTCCCGTACCAAGGGCGCGGTGGCGGCCCGCCGCCGTCAGCACACCACCCGGCCGATCCGAGGCGCGCTACGCCGCCGACCTCATGGCGAACGACCGGTCCCCGGTGTTCCTACGCCGCCAACTCCGTGGCGAACGGCGGTTCCGCGCCCGCGCGTGAGCAGGTGATGGCGGCCGCGCGGGCGGCGAAGCGCAGGGTGTCCTGCCAGGCGTCGGCGCCCAGCGCGGCGACTGCCTCGTACGAGAGGGCGCCATGGGCGTCCAGGCGGTGCAGCAGCGCCGCATTGACCGTGTCGCCGGCGCCGATGGTGTCGACGACGGTCACCCGCTCGCCCGGCACGGTCAGCTCACCGCCGTCCCGCGTCAGCACCGTCAGCCCCGCACCGCCACGAGTGACCACGATCGCCGCCGGCCCGGCGCCCAGCCACTCCCGGGCGGCAGCGCCGACCGCGTCCCAGCCCCCACCGGTGTCCGTCCCGGCCAGCCACAGCGCGTCCTCCTCCGACAGCTTCAGCAGCGCCAGATCCGGGAGCCAGGAGCGGAAGCGGGCCCGATAGGCGTCCGGGTCGGGGATCAGACCGGGCCGGATATTGGGGTCGAGCGCGGTGAAGACCCCACGCCGCGCCTCCCGGCGCAGCAGCGACTCATATGCGCTCGCGCCCGGTTCCAGGACCAGCGAGCAGGTGCCCAGCGACACCGCACGGACCGTGTCGGGCAGCGCCGGCGGCAGGGCGAAGAGCCGGTCGGCGGTGCCGTCGGCGTAGAAGCCGTAGCCGGCCGACCCGTCCGGGCTGATGTCCGCCACGGCGAGCGTGGTCGGCTCACCGCCGCGCTGCACCAGCGAGGTGTCCACCCCGGCGTCGTGCAGCCCGTGCAGCAGCGCCTCGCCGAAGGTGTCGGTGGAGACCCGGGAGCAGAAGGCGGCGGGCGAGCCCAGCCGCCCCAACGCGACGGCGGTGTTGTACGGCCCGCCGCCGCGCCGCGGCAGCAGCGTCGGCAACCGGCCGTCCAGAGGCAACCGGCCGTCCGGAGAGGGGTCCTGCGGGCTGGGGACGAGGTCGATCAGCGCCTCGCCGGCGACGACGATCACGAGGTGCGGTTCCTTTCCAGGGCGGTCGGGGGTGCGGCCGGGGCGGGTTCGGCGCAGCCGCACGACGTACGGTGCACCCACGCGCAGGGGAGACGAAGGGTGCGCGCCGGACGGTCCGGATCCTCCAGGCGCTCCAGCAGCAGCCGGACCGCCGCGGCCCCGATGTCCTTGCCGGGCTGGGCGATCGCGGTCAGCCGGGGCGTGAACAGGTCCGCCCACGAGAAGTCGTCGAAGCAGGCCAGCGCGATGTCCCGGGGCACTTCCAGGCCCAGTGCGCCCAGCGCCCGGAGCGCGCCGATCGTCATCGCGTTGTTGGCGGTGATGATCGCGGTGGGCGGCTGCGGTGCGGCGAGCAGCCGGCGGGTGGCGTCCTGGGCGCCGTCCGCCTCGGAGTTGCCGCCGGCGAGGAGCTCGGGCGCGAAGGGCAGGCCGCGGGCGCGCAGCCCCTCGCGGTAGCCCTGCACCCGCTCGGTCGTCGTGCTCAGTCCGGGCAGCCCGGCCACCAGGCCGATCCGGGTGTGCCCCAAGTCGGCCAGGTGCTCGACCAGTTGGCGCACCGGACCGGTGCTCTCGGCGCAGACCTGGTCGTACTCGTCACCGACCAGCCGGTCCAGGAAGACGGTGGGGACTCCGCGCCGGGCCAGATAGCCGACCGTCTCCGCGGGCTCCGCGGACGGCGCGACGATCATGCCGTCCACCCGCCGCTCGTGCAGCAGCTGGACGACCTTGCGCTCATGGCGCGGGTCGTCGTGCGGATCGGCGAGCAGCAGGCTGTAGCCGGCCTCCAGCGCACCGGCCTCGACGCCCTGGAGGATCTCGGTGAAGTACGGATTGCTGATCGCGGAGACCGCGAGGCCGATCGAGCGGGTGCGGGAGGTCACCAGTGAGCGGGCCAGGGTGTTGTGGGTGTAGCCGAGTTCCTCGATGGCGCCGAGCACCGCGGCCCGGGTGTCCGGGCGCACCGGCCGGGTCTCGTTGAGCACATGCGAGACCGTGGCGACGGAGACCCCCGCCCGCCGCGCCACATCCACCATCGTCGTCATCCGGCTGCTTCCTCCCCGCGTGCGGGGCGCCTCGGCGGCGCCCACGGCCGCTCCTGCACGGCCCGGCCCGCGAGTCGACCACATTACGCGTATCCGCCAGCACACGTAAACGCTTACGCAAGCGTTTACGTGTGGGCGTCGTCTTCTGTACGGTCCGGGCATCGCCACCCGCACGACGTCGTGCGGAGGCGCCTTCATGCGCGCTCTCGTGGTCACCGCACCGGGCAATCCGGGCAGCGCCGCGGTTTCCGAACTGTCCGCCCCCCACCCGGAGCCCGACGAGGTGGTCGTGCGCGTCACGTCCTGCGGGCTGTGCGGCACCGACATGCACCTGCTCGGCGGCGAGCTGCCCGCCGCGTCCTGCCCGCTGATCCCCGGGCAGGAGCTGACCGGGGAGATCGTGGCCGTCGGCGCGGCGGTGGCGGACCGGGCGGTCGGCGACCGGGTGGCGGTCGACCCCAACATGCCGTGCGGTGCCTGCCGCTACTGCCGGATCGGCCGCGGCAACCTCTGCGAGGACTGCGCCGCGATCGGCGTCACCCGCGCCGGCGGTTTCGCGGAGCTGGTCGCCGTACCGCGTCCACCACCACGAGATCGACATCATCGGCTCGATGGCGGTGCACCACAGCTTCCAGCCCACCATCGACCTGCTCGCCGCCGGCCTCGACCTCGACGCGCTGGTCGGCGACGTCCACGGCCCGGACGGGTTCGACGAGGCGGTCGCCCGCTTCCGGGCCGGCACCGGCCGCAAGATCCACCTCGCCCCGCAGCAGGGCCGACCCCGTGCCCGCACGCCTCAAGAACGCGCTGATCTGGGTCTTCGGAGCCCTGGGCGGCATCCTGTGGGGCTATGGCACCGGGGTCATCTCCGGCGCCATGCTCTTCATCAGGAACGACATCGCCCTCACCCCGCTCCTGGAGGGGCTGGTCTCCCCGCGGCTGCGGCCGGTGCGGCGGACCTGCTGCTGGGCAGGGCGGACCGCCGCGGAGGCGCGCAGAGCGCCCCGGTATCGTCGGAGGCCGGCGCCACCCACTGATCAGGAGCTACGACATGACCGCGTCCCCCGACCGCCGGACCGTGCTGCGCGGGGCTGCGCTCGTGGGCGCGGCCTGCTTCGGTGCCGCCGCCTGTGCTTCGGGGGAGCAGAAGTCGAACCGTCCGGCCTCGGACGCGCCCATCGAGCTGGGCCCGGCCTCGGAGGTGCCGGTCGGCGGCGCCAAGATCTACGGCGACCAGCGGCTGCTGGTCTCGCAGCCCGCCAAGGGCGAGTTCAAGTGCTTCAGCACCGTGTGCACGCACATGGGCGCGATCCTGAACAAGATCGAGAAGGAGCAGGGCGTCTGCCCGCTGCACGGCAGCCGCTTCCAGGTCGCCACCGGCGAGGTCGCCCAGGGCCCGGCGACCCGCCCGCTGGAGGAGGTCCCGGTCCGGGTCAAGGGTGGCAAGCTGATCGCGGGCTGAGGCGGCCGCGGAGCGCCGCCCCGCAACCTCCCGGTCCCGGCGGCCGGCACCCGATCCCCATCCCGCCCGGGCCATCGCAGCCGATGCTGCCTCTATCCCCCATCCCACCCGATACTGGCTCTATCCCCCATCCCACCCGATACTGGCTCTATCCCCAATCCCACCCGATGCCCAGTATCCCGGGCCGCACCCCCTGCTCCACGAGGTGCACGGCGCGGTGCCGGCCGCTGAGGGTCAGCTCCTGCCGGGCGCTGCGCGGGGCGCCCGCCGACGCCTGGGTGAAGCGGCGGCAGCGCACCGGCAGCGCCGCCTCGTCGAAGCGCACCTGAAGGACGTACTGGCCGCCGGCGAAGCTGAAGCCGCGCAGGTACTCGGTGCTCGGTCCGCCGCTGCCGTCCTCGAAGGCGTAGCCGAAGACATGGGTGTCACCGGCCCGCAGCCGGGTGTCGAAGAGCAGCTCGGCGACCACCACACCGGCCGCGTCGTCGCCCCGCACCCGGCCCAGCCGGCAGTTCTCCCCGGGGTGCACCCGCACCCGGGCCGGCTCGCAGCCGGATTCGCCCCGATGGATGGCGATATAGCGGTCCACGCCGTCCCGGTGGGCGCGCACCACCTGCAGCGACTCCCGCTCGATCAGTTGGCGTTCGGGCCCGATGCGGACCCGCTCGTGATGCCCCACGGTGTGCAGCCCGCCGTCCGCGGGGGTCTCCAGCTCGGTGAAGAGCCGCTGCAGCGCGTCGGCGGGCACCACCAGCGAGCGGTACGAGCGGGCGGCCGGCCGCTCGGCCTCCGGGCGGTGCCCGCCCTCCGGGACCAGCAGCCGGTGCAGCGAGTACGCGGGCAGGTCGAGGACCTCCTCCAGCGCGCGCACCGCCCGTAGCGATTCGGGGCGCTGCGGCCGCCGGGCGCCCTGCTGCCAGTAGCTCAGGCTGGTCACCCCGATGGTGACACCGCGCTGGGCGAGCTTGTGCTGGACGCGGGTGAGGGCGAGACCCCGGGCGGTGAGCGCGGAGCGCAGTGCGAGATGGAAGGGGCCGGTCCGCAGCAGCTGCGCCAGCTCCGCCGACTGGGGGGTGTCCTGTGCCATTGCCTCAATCCTCCGGCGCGCAGGTGAACGTTCACAACCGGATCGCGCGCCGCGTGCTCTTCCTGCCTGTTCACTGCAGTACGCCGGGCATCGGCCGTTCACATCCGGGCCCGTCCGTCCACACCCCCATGTCACCTCGCATTGAAGCGTGTTGACCTGCCTGCGACAACACCCGATGCTCCTCGCAAGCATCCGGATGCGCTCCTCTCCCCCTCACCCCCCAGTCGGGAGGAACGCCATGACCCGTGCACCCCACGCACGCAGTCCCCACCGCAGATGGCTGTCGGCGGCGGCGCTCACGGCCGCCGTACTGACCGCGCTCCCCGGGGCCACCGCCACCGCGGCCACGCCCCTAGCGCCCTCTGCGCGCACCGCCACCGCATCACACCGCGCCACTGCCACCGCCTCCACCACTTCCCCGCACGCCACCGCACCCCGCGCCGCCAACCGCCTCAACATCTCCATGCAGGCCCAGGAGCGGTCCAACTGGTGCTGGGCGGCCTCCGGCAACACCATCGCGACCTGGTACGGCAGGAACTACAGCCAGAACGAGTTCTGCAACGCCGCGTTCAACCGCCAGCAGGGCAGCACATGCCCCAACAACCAGGCGACCCTCGGCAATGTGCAGACCGCGTTCGACGCGATGGGGATCAACTCCGGCTCATATGTGTCGGGGTGGCTCCGCTACGGCACCGTCCAGAGCGAGATCAACGCCAACCGGCCCGTCGAGACCCGCATCCAGTGGTCCTCCGGAGGCGGCCATATGCACGTCGTCTACGGCTACGACACCGACCGCAACTGGATCTACTGGGGTGACCCCTGGGGCTCCAACGACCGCTACAACTGGGGCGACTTTGACTACTACGTGAACGGCAGCTCCTTCTCCTGGACGCACTCCCTCTACCGGATAGGAGCCTGAGGCCATGACGCAGCGCACCGCCGTCCGCGCCGTCGCCACCGGCGCCCTCGCCACCGCCCTCATGGGCCTCGCCCCGCACGCCGCGCTGGCCGCCCCCGTGCCCGGACCCCAGGCGCCGGCCCGGGCGAGCGTCACCGCCGCCCGCCAAGCGGCCACCTCCGACGCGACCCTGGACACCCTCGCCCGCTTCTTCGCCGCCGAGGGCAGGCGCGGGGGCGCCCCCGCGGCCGCCCCCGGCGCCACGAAGGCCGCCCCGCACATCGAGGGCGCCACCGTGCCCGTCTACGTCCTGTCACCGGACTTCGTCCGAGGCAGCGGCAAGGCCCCCGTCGCCCGCCTGGAGTTCCTCGCCAGCAAGGCCGTCGCCGCCGACGGCCGCACCGCGTCCGTGTGGACCGTGCGCCGGGGCGGTGTCTGGAAGGTCGTCAACATCGCCAGCGGTGACGACGAGGCCCGCTACACCGCGGCCGGGGCCGCCCGGGACCGGGCCGGCACCGTCTTCCACGAGCCGCAGATCGACGCCTGGTACGTGCAGCGCGGCGACCGCATCGAGCCGCTGGACGCGGAGGCCCGTAAGGCCGTCGGCGCGGCCGGCACCACCGTGGCGGCCTACCAGAAGCGGGTGGCCAAGGCGTACGGGGACAAGCTCCCGGGCTCCGCGTACGACAAGCGGGGCGAGGCCGGCGGCTACGGAGAGGCCGCCCCCGGCGCCGGGGCGCCCGCGGCCGGGGCGCCCCTCGCGCAGAAGCCGGCGGACAAGGGGCACGCGGCCGCCGCCCAGAAGCCCGCCGAGGCCGGCGCGCTCACGGACGACGCCCTGCCGGTGACCGCCGCGACGACGGTGGCGGCCCTCGCCGCCGCGCTCGCCCTCGGGCTGTCCGCCACGGTGGCGCTGCGCAGGCGGCGCGGCGACTGACCCGGCCCGCCGGCGAGCCGGCCCGGCCGGTCGGCGGCCGGGCGCGGTGAGCGACACGTCGGCTCCGGTGCGGCGGCCGACGTGGCTTGTGCCCCGCCCCCTCCCCCCTCCCCCATAGGGGAGGGGGCGGGGGAGGGTTCGGGGGTGGGGGAGGCGACGACCACGGCCGAATTCCACCGCCCCGCCAGGCCGGACTCCGCCCCCCACCACAGCCGATTTCGTCCCCCACCACGGCCGGACTCCGCCCCACCACGGCCGGACTCCGCCCCACCACGGCCGGACTCCGCCCCGTCAGGGCCGGACTCCGCCTCCCGCCAAGGCCCTTGACGCCCCCATCGATCCGCTTCCCCCTGCCCTCCCCGCCGCACCCCACACCCTGCCCCGGCTCCTCCCGGCCCCTCCCGCCCCCGCCCCGTCGGGCGCTCTCGCCGCGCCGCAGCTGCCGCAGCCCGCAGGGCCCGCGGCCCCCGCGGCGCCGTCCCGCGGCTGCCCGGGAGCGAACGGGAGCGATCCGGAAACCGTGATTGTCGGTGGCGGTCAGTAGGGTGGTGTTCATGGCAGACCCCAGCAGCTACCGACCCAAGCCGGGACAGATCCCCGACTCGCCGGGGGTCTATAAGTTCCGCGACGAGCACGGCCGGGTCATCTACGTGGGCAAGGCCAAGAGCCTGCGCCAGCGCCTGGCCAACTACTTCCAGGACCTGGCCGGCCTCCATCCGCGTACGCGCACGATGGTGACCACCGCCGCCTCCGTGGAGTGGACCGTCGTCTCCACCGAGGTCGAGGCGCTCCAGCTCGAATACAGCTGGATCAAGGAGTTCGACCCCCGCTTCAACGTCAAGTACCGCGACGACAAGAGCTATCCGTATCTCGCGGTCACCCTCAACGAGGAGTTCCCGCGCGCCCAGGTCATGCGCGGCGCCAAGAAGAAGGGCGTGCGCTATTTCGGCCCGTACGCCCATGCCTGGGCCATCCGCGAGACCGTCGACCTGATGCTCCGCGTCTTCCCGGTGCGCACGTGCTCCGCCGGTGTCTTCAAGCGCTCCGCGCAGATCGGCCGCCCCTGCCTGCTCGGCTACATCGGCAAGTGCTCGGCTCCCTGTGTCGGCCGGATCTCCCCCGGGGAGCACCGCGAACTGGCCGAGGAGTTCTGCGACTTCATGGCGGGCCGCACCGGCGCGTACATCCGCCGGCTGGAGCAGCAGATGCAGGACGCCGCCGAGGAGATGGAGTACGAGCGCGCCGCCCGGCTGCGGGATGACATAGGCGCGCTCAAGCGGGCCATGGAGAAGAGCGCCGTGGTGCTCGCCGACGCCACCGACGCCGATCTGATCGCCGTCGCCGAGGACGAGCTGGAAGCCGCCGTCCAGATCTTCCACGTCCGCGGCGGACGGGTGCGCGGACAGCGCGGCTGGGTCACCGACAAGGTCGAGGCCGTCACCACCGGTGACCTCGTCGAGCACGCCCTCCAGCAGCTCTACGGCGAGGAGCGGGGCGACGCCGTCCCCAAGGAGGTCCTGGTACCGGCGCTCCCCGAGCCCGTCGAGCCGGTCGCGCAGTGGCTCACCCAGCGCCGCGGCTCCCAGGTCTCGCTGCGCATCCCGCAGCGCGGCGACAAGAAGGACCTGATGGCCACGGTCGGCCGCAACGCCCAGCAGGCGCTCGCCCTGCACAAGACCAAGCGGGCCTCCGACCTGACGACCCGCTCCCGGGCCCTGGAGGAGATCGCCGAGGCGCTCGGCCTGGATTCGGTGCCGCTGCGCATCGAGTGCTTCGACATCTCCCACCTCCAGGGCGACGACGTCGTCGCCTCGATGGTGGTGTTCGAGGACGGTCTCGCCCGCAAGAGCGAATACCGCCGCTTCCAGATCAAGGGGTTCCAGGGCCAGGACGATGTCCGGTCCATGCACGAGGTCGTCGGCCGCCGCTTCAAGCGCTACCTCCAGGAGAAGCAGAAGTCGGGGGAGTGGATACAGGAGCCGGACGGCGACGCCCCGGTGGAGGGCGAGGGCCAGGTGGACGCGGACCGCACCGCCGGCGGCCCCGTCGACGACGATGGCCGCCCCAAGCGGTTCGCCTACCCTCCCCAGCTGGTGGTCGTCGACGGCGGCGCCCCCCAGGTCGCGGCCGCCCGCCGGGCCCTGGACGAGCTGGGCGTCGACGATGTCGCCGTCTGCGGTCTGGCCAAGCGCCTGGAGGAGGTCTGGCTGCCCGAGGACGACGATCCGGTGGTGCTGCCGCGCAGCAGCGAGGGCCTCTACCTCCTCCAGCGCGTCCGCGACGAGGCGCACCGCTTCGCCATCGCCTACCAGCGCAGCAAGCGCACCAAGCGGCTGAAGTCCTCGCCGCTCGACACCGTCGCGGGCCTGGGCGACACCCGCCGCCAGGCGCTCCTCAAGCACTTCGGTTCGCTGAAGAGGCTGCGGGCCGCGACGATCGACGAGATCTGCGAGGTCCCGGGCGTCGGGCGCAAGACCGCGGAGACGGTCGCCGCGGCGCTGGCCGGGGCGGCGCCGTCCGCCCCTGCGGTGAACACCGCCACAGGAGAGATCATTGAGGATGACGGGGTCCCACCGGCCGCGTTGTCGGCAGAACGGGGGCAGGAACGATGAGCACACCGCACGAAGAGCAAACCGAGAAAGACGGTGCACAGGTGAGTACGGGCACGGTCGGCGAGTCCGACCAGGGAGAGAGCGCCGCGATCCCCGAGTTGGTGATCATCTCCGGGATGTCCGGCGCCGGCCGCAGCACGGCAGCGAAGTGCCTGGAGGATCTGGGCTGGTTCGTCGTCGACAACATCCCGCCCGAGCTGATCGCGCCGATGGTGGAGCTGGGCGCCCGCTCGCAGGGCAACGTCGCCCGGATCGCGGTCGTCGTCGACGTCCGCGGCCGCCGCTTCTTCGCCAACCTCAAGGAGTCGCTGGCCACCCTCGACGCGCAGAACGTCAAGCGCCGCATCGTCTTTCTGGAGTCCTCCGACGAGGCCCTGGTGCGCCGCTTCGAGTCGGTGCGCCGCCCGCACCCCCTCCAGGGCGACGGCCGGATCGTCGACGGGATCGCCGCCGAGCGCGATCTGCTGCGCGAGCTGCGCGGCGACGCCGACCTGGTCATCGACACCTCCAGCCTCAACGTCCATGAGCTGCGCGCCAAGATGGACGCCCAGTTCGCCGGCGAGGAGGTCCCCGAGCTGCGCGCCACGGTGATGTCCTTCGGCTTCAAGTACGGCCTGCCGGTCGACGCCGACATGGTCATCGACTGCCGCTTCATCCCCAACCCGCACTGGGTCCCCGAGCTGCGCCCGTTCACCGGCCTGAACGACGAGGTCTCGAACTACGTGTTCAGCCAGCCCGGCTCCAAGGAGTTCCTGGACGGCTACGCCGAGCTGCTGCGGATCGTCGCCGAGGGCTACCGCCGGGAGGGCAAGCGCTATGTGACCATCGCCGTGGGCTGTACGGGCGGCAAGCACCGCAGCGTCGCGATGTCGGAGAAGCTGGCCCGCCGCCTGGTCTCCGAAGGGGTGGAAACCGTCGTCGTCCACCGGGACATGGGGCGCGAGTGAGCGGGCGCACACCACGGCTTCGCCGGGTCCGCAGATTCGTCCCCAGCGTCCGTACGACGAAGGGCGCCACCCCCAAGGTGGTGGCGCTCGGCGGCGGCATGGGCCTGTCCGCCTCGCTCACCGCGCTGCGTCGCATCACGGGCGATCTGACGGCCGTGGTCACGGTCGCCGACGACGGCGGCTCCAGCGGCCGGCTCCGCGACGAGCTGGGCGTGCTGCCGCCGGGCGATCTGCGCAAGGCGCTGGCCGCGCTCTGCGGGGACGACGACTGGGGCCAGACCTGGGCCCGGGTCATCCAGCACCGCTTCCAGAGCGAGGGCGAGCTGCACGACCACGCCGTCGGCAATCTGCTGATCGTCGCCCTGTGGGAGCAGCTCGGCGATCATGTCCAGGCGCTCGACCTGGTCGGCAAGCTGCTCGGCGCCCATGGCCGGGTACTGCCCATGTCGGCGGTGCCCCTGGAGCTCCAGGCCCAGGTCAGGGGCCACGACCCGGACCGCCCGGACGAGGTCTCCACGGTCCGGGGCCAGGCGACGGTGGCGCTCACCCGCGGTGAGGTGCAGTCGGTCCACGTGGTCCCCGAGGACCCGCCGGCCGTCCCCGAGGCGGTCGCCGCGGTGCGCGACGCCGACTGGGTGGTGCTCGGCCCCGGCTCGTGGTTCTCCTCGGTGATCCCCCATCTGCTGGTGCCGGAGCTGCTCCAGGCGCTCCAGGAGACCAAGGCCCGGAAGGTCCTCTCACTCAACCTCGCGCCGCAACCCGGCGAAACCGATGGCTTCTCCCCGCAGCGTCATTTGGAGGTTTTGGCCCGACACGCCCCTAAACTCGCCTTCGACGTGGTGCTGGCCGACAGGGCCGCCGTGCCCGACATCGAAGGTCTGACGGTTGCCGCCAAGCAGCTCGTCGGCAGCGAGGTCGAGCTGGCGGCGGTCGCGGCACAAGGAGACGACGCCCGGTCGCACGCCGGGGGAGCCCCCGACCGGCACGACCCGGAGCTGCTGGCAGCCGCGTACGACCGTATTTTTCGGATGCATGGAAGGATCGGCCCATGGCGATGACGGCTGCGGTGAAGGATGAGATCTCCCGGCTCCCCGTCACCCGGACCTGCTGCCGGAAGTCGGAGGTCTCGTCGATCCTGCGCTTCGCGGGGGGACTGCACCTGGTCAGCGGGCGCATTGTGATCGAGGCGGAGCTGGACACGGGCATCGCCGCCCGGCGGCTGCGCAAGGACATCCTGGAGATCTTCGGGCACAGCTCCGACCTGGTGGTGATGGCCCCCGGCGGCCTGCGGCGCGGCAGCCGCTATGTCGTACGGGTGGTGGCCGGCGGCGATCAGCTGGCCCGCCAGACCGGCCTGGTCGACGGCCGCGGCCGCCCCATCCGCGGGCTGCCCCCGCAGGTGGTCTCCGGCGCGACCTGCGACGCCGAGGCGGCCTGGCGCGGCGCCTTCCTCGCCCACGGCTCGCTCACCGAACCCGGCCGCTCCTCCTCGCTGGAGGTCACCTGCCCCGGGCCGGAGGCCGCACTGGCGCTGGTCGGTGCCGCCCGCCGGCTGGGCATCGGAGCCAAGGCCCGCGAGGTGCGGGGGGTGGATCGCGTCGTCGTCCGTGACGGTGATGCGATCGGCGCCCTGCTGACGCGGCTCGGCGCCCACGAGTCCGTGCTCGCGTGGGAGGAGCGGCGGATGCGCCGCGAGGTCCGCGCCACGGCCAACCGCCTCGCCAACTTCGACGACGCCAACCTCCGCCGCTCGGCGCGGGCCGCGGTCGCCGCGGGCGCCCGGGTCCAGCGGGCCCTGGAGATCCTCGGCGAGGAGGTCCCCGAGCACTTGGCGGCCGCCGGCCGGCTGCGCATGGAGCACAAGCAGGCCTCGCTGGAGGAGTTGGGCGCCCTCGCCGACCCGCCGTTGACGAAGGACGCCGTCGCCGGCCGGATCCGGCGCCTGTTGGCGATGGCCGACAAGCGCGCCCAGGACCTCGGCATCCCCGGCACCGAGTCCAACCTCACCGAGGAGCTCGCCGAGGGCATGGTCGGCTGAACGGAAGCCGCGTCCTTCGTCGTCACCCGCCCCCGGCGCCCGCACAGGGCGCCGGGGGCGCGGTCGTATGCGGAGGTGTTTCGCGAGCGCGGACGGAACGGGCGTCAGAGGGGCTGAAGGTCGCTCACTTGAGCACCTTTGGGCGCCGATGTCAATGTCACGTACGTCTCGTTCAGGGGGTAGGGTCGGAGGCGGTCGGGGACATCCCATACAGCTCGCCGGTAACTGCGCCGGCGTACCAACGAGGAGATCGGTTCGTGACGATCCGCGTAGGCATCAACGGATTCGGCCGCATTGGTCGTAACTACTTCCGCGCGCTCCTGGAGCAGGGGGCGGACATCGAGATCGTCGGTGTCAACGACCTGACCGACAACGCCACCCTGGTCCACCTGCTGAAGTACGACAGCATTCTGGGTCGTCTCAAGCAGGACGTCAGTCACACCGACGACACCATCACGGTCGGCGACATGACCTTCAAGACGATGGCCGAGCGCGACCCGGCGCAGCTCCCCTGGGGCGAGCTCGGCGCCGACATCGTCATCGAGTCGACCGGCATCTTCACCAAGCGCGAGGACGCCGCCAAGCACCTCGCCGCCGGCGCCAAGAAGGTCCTGATCTCCGCGCCCGCCAAGGGCGAGGACATCACCATCGTGATGGGCGTCAACCAGGACAAGTACGACGCGGCCAACCACCACGTCATCTCCAACGCCTCCTGCACCACCAACTGTGTGGCGCCGATGGCGAAGGTCCTCGACGAGAACTTCGGCATCGTCAAGGGCATGATGACCACGGTCCACGCCTACACCAACGACCAGCGCATCCTGGACTTCCCGCACAGCGACCTGCGCCGCGCCCGCGCCGCCGCGGAGAACATCATCCCGACCTCGACCGGTGCCGCCAAGGCCACCGCCCTGGTCCTCCCGCAGCTCAAGGGCAAGCTGGACGGCATCGCCATGCGCGTCCCGGTCCCCACCGGCTCGGTCACCGACCTCGTCCTGGAGCTCGACCGCGAGGTCACCAAGGACGAGATCAACACCGCCTTCCAGAAGGCCGCCGAGGGCCAGCTCAAGGGCATCCTGGAGTACACCGAGGACCCGATCGTCTCCTCGGACATCGTCAACTGGCCGGCCTCCTGCACCTTCGACTCCCAGCTGACGATGGCTCAGGGCAAGCAGGTCAAGGTCGTCGGCTGGTACGACAACGAGTGGGGCTACTCCAACCGCCTGGTGGACCTGACCGCCTTCGTCGGCGGCCAGCTCTGACCCTGGTTCACAGCCGAGGCACCGAGATGTGAGGACGGGGCTCGTACGACGCGATGAGGCGTCGTACGGGCCCCGTTCCGCGACCGACCGACCCATGTGATGGAGTCACTCCTCATGAAGACGATCGACGACCTCCAGGTAGCGGGTAAGCGGGTCTTTGTCCGCGCCGACCTGAACGTGCCGCTGGACGGCACCACCATCACCGACGACGGCCGGATCCGCGCCGTCGCCCCGACGATCGCCAAGCTCGCCGAGCGCGGCGCCAAGGTGATCGTCGCCTCCCACCTGGGACGTCCCAAGGGCGCCCCGGACCCGGCCTTCTCGCTGGCCCCCGCGGCCGTGCGGCTGGGGGAGATCCTCGGCAAGGACGTGGCATTCGCCACGGACACCGTCGGGGAGGCCGCCGAGGCCGCCGTCGCGGGCCTGGCCGACGGCCAGGTCGCCGTGCTGGAGAACCTCCGCTTCAACGCGGGCGAGACCAGCAAGGACGACGCCGAGCGGGGCGCCTTCGCCGACCGGCTCGCCGCCCTCGCGGACCTGTACGTGGGCGACGGCTTCGGCGCCGTGCACCGCAAGCACGCCTCCGTCTACGACCTGCCCCGGCGCCTTCCGCACGCCGCCGGCGATCTGATCGCCACCGAGGTCGGCGTGCTGAAGAAGCTCACCGACGACGTCAAGCGCCCCTACGTGGTCGCGCTCGGCGGCGCCAAGGTCTCCGACAAGCTCGCGGTCATCGACCAGCTGCTGGAGAAGGCCGACCGCATCCTGGTCGGCGGCGGCATGGCGTACACCTTCCTCAAGGCCAAGGGCCACGAGGTCGGTATCTCGCTGCTGCAGGAGGACCAGGTCCCGGCCTGCCTGGAGTACCTGGCGCGGGCCGAGAAGCGCGGCGTGGAGTTCGTGCTCCCCGTCGACGTGCTGGTTTCGGCCGAATTCCCGGACCTGAAGACCAAGGCCCCGGCGAACCCCGACACCGTCGCGTCGGACGCCATCCCGGCCGACAAGGAGGGCCTGGACATCGGCCCGAAGACCCGCGAGCTCTACGCCGCGAAGCTCGCCGACGCGGGCACGGTCTTCTGGAACGGCCCGATGGGCGTCTTCGAGCACCCCGACTACGCCGGCGGCACCAAGGCCGTCGCGCAGGGGCTGCTGGACTCGCCGGCCTTCACCGTCGTCGGCGGCGGCGACAGTGCCGCCGCGGTCCGGCTGCTGGGCTTCGACGAGAATGCTTTCGGCCACATTTCGACCGGTGGCGGCGCCAGCCTCGAATACCTCGAAGGCAAGACGCTCCCCGGCCTCGCCGCTCTGGAGGACTGAAACACCGTGAACGCTGTCAACAACGGCCGCACCCCGCTGATGGCGGGCAACTGGAAGATGAACCTCAACCACCTTGAGGCCATCGCGCACGTCCAGAAGCTCGCCTTCGCCCTCACCGACAAGGACTTCGACGCCGTAGAGGTCGCGGTGCTGCCGCCCTTCACGGACCTGCGCTCGGTGCAGACGCTGGTCGACGGCGACAAGCTCAAGATCAAGTACGGCGCCCAGGACCTCTCGGCGCACGACTCCGGTGCCTACACCGGTGAGATCGCCGGCCCCATGCTCGCCAAGCTCAAGTGCACGTTCGTGGCCGTCGGCCACAGCGAGCGCCGCCAGTACCACGGCGAGAACGAAGAGATCTGCAACGCCAAGGTCAAGGCCGCCTTCCGCAACGGCCTCACGCCGATCCTGTGCGTCGGCGAGGGCCTGGACGTCCGCAAGGCCGGCAACCAGGTCGCGCACACCCTCGCCCAGGTCGACGGCGGTCTGAAGGACATCCCGGCCGAGCAGGCCGAGACCATCGTGATCGCCTACGAGCCGGTGTGGGCCATCGGCACCGGCGAGGTCGCCACCCCCGAGGACGCGCAGGAGGTCTGCGGGGCGATCCGCGGCCGCCTCGCCGAGCTCTACAGCCAGGAGCTGGCCGACAAGGTCCGCATCCAGTACGGCGGCTCGGTCAAGTCCGGCAACGTCGCCGCGATCATGGCGCAGCCGGACGTGGACGGTGCGCTGATCGGCGGCGCGGCCCTCGACGCGGAGGAATTCGTGAAGATCGTCCGCTTCCGCGACCAGTAGCAGCTATGACGAGGGCGAGCCCTCGTCGTACCCTGTCGGGGCCGGGACCGGTGTATGCGCCGTCCCGGCCCCGCACCATTTGTTCCATGGGTCTTGATCCAGACGTCTTGATCCGTACGTCCGTCCGTCAGTCCTAGAGAGTTGGTCCAGCCGTGGTCATCGGGTTCTCGATCGCCCTCATCGTCTTCAGCCTGCTGATGATGATGCTGGTGCTCATGCACAAGGGGAAGGGCGGCGGCCTGTCCGACATGTTCGGTGGCGGCATGCAGTCCTCCGTCGGCGGCTCCTCGGTCGCCGAGCGCAACCTCGACCGCATCACCATTGTGATCGGTCTGTTGTGGTTCGCCTGCATTGTCGTCCTCGGTGTCCTGATGAAGCTCGGGAGCTGACATACCGTCGGAGGCGCGGCCTATCATGAGGGCGGCGTCCTTGGACGGGTAACTCCGCTCACTGGACGCGCGTTGGGCCTTACGTAGACTGGGGCGTTCCGCAGCGCAGCTGCTGTGAAGGCGTGGCAGCACCATTACGCAGGGAGTTACGACCGTGGCAAGTGGCAACGCGATCCGAGGAAGTCGGGTCGGGGCGGGGCCGATGGGGGAGGCCGAGCGCGGCGAGTCCGCGCCGCGCATCCGCATCTCCTTCTGGTGCTCCAACGGGCACGAGACGCAGCCCAGCTTCGCCGGCGATGCGCAGGTTCCGGACACCTGGGACTGCCCGCGCTGTGGTTTCCCGGCCGGCAAGGACCGGGACAGCCCGCCGGACCCGCCGCGCACCGAGCCCTACAAGACCCACCTCGCCTACGTCCGGGAGCGCCGCAGCGACGCCGACGGCGAGGCGATCCTCGCGGAGGCGCTCGCCAAGCTCCGCGGCGAGATCTGACGGGACCCGTACGCACTCGGCCGGCCCGGCCGGAGGGACACGCCCTCCGGCCGGGCCGGCCGCGTATGTGCGGACCCAACTCCCCGGCGCCGTCGGCCGCCGTCGCCGCCACCCGTTCTTCAGACCCCCGACAGCCTCCCGTCGGGCGGGGGACAGATGCCTCATACGGCGCGCTGATCAATTAGGTTGGGAGATGGCGGGGCCGCTACGAGATGAAGAAGGCTGATGTCCGAGATGAACGCAGAAGGCCGCAGCAGGCTCGACCAGACGCCTGAGTGGACCGCGTTGAGCAAGCACCGCGAGCAGCTGGGGGAGGTGCATCTGCGCGAGCTGTTCGAGCGGGATCCCGCGCGCGCCGAGCGCTACACCCTCCAGGTCGGCGATCTGCACCTGGACTACTCCAAGCACCTGGTCACCGACGAGACCCTGCGGCTGCTGCGGGAACTGGCCGCGGCGCGCGGCGTGGCCGGGCTGCGGGACGCGATGTTCCGCGGCGACAAGATCAACATCACCGAGCGGCGCTCCGTGCTGCACACCGCGCTGCGCGCGCCGGGCTCGGCGGTCATCAAGAGCGACGGCGAGAACGTCGTCCCCGCGGTGCAGTCCGTCCTGACGAAGATGGGCACCTTCTCCGACCGGGTCCGCTCGGGCGACTGGAAGGGCCACACCGGCAAGCGCATCAGGACGGTCGTCAACATCGGCATCGGCGGCTCGGACCTGGGCCCGGCGATGGCGTACGAGGCGCTGCGCGCCTACACCCACCGGGACATGCAGTTCCGCTTCGTCTCCAACGTGGACGGCGCCGATCTGCACGAGGCGGTGCGCGATCTGGACCCGGCCGAGACGCTGTTCATCATCGCCTCGAAGACCTTCACCACCATCGAGACCATCACCAACGCCACTTCGGCCCGCGACTGGCTGCTGACCGGCCTGCGGGCCGACACCGACGCGGTGGCCAAGCACTTCGTGGCGCTGTCGACCAACGCCGAGAAGGTGGCGGAGTTCGGCATCAACACGGACAACATGTTCGAGTTCTGGGACTGGGTCGGCGGCCGCTACTCGTACGACTCCGCGATCGGTCTGTCGCTGATGATCGCCATCGGCAAGGAGCGGTTCCGCGAGATGCTGGCCGGCTTCCACCTCGTCGACGAGCACTTCACCACCGCCCCGCCGGAGGAGAACGCCCCGCTGCTGCTGGGTCTGCTCGGCATCTGGTACGGCAACTTCTTCGACGCCCAGTCGCATGCGGTGCTGCCCTACAGCCACTACCTCTCCAAGTTCACCGCCTATCTGCAGCAGCTGGACATGGAGTCCAACGGCAAGTCCGTGGACCGCGAGGGCAATCGGGTCGGCTGGCAGACCGGCCCCGTCGTCTGGGGCACGCCCGGCACGAACGGCCAGCACGCCTACTACCAGCTGCTCCACCAGGGCACGAAGATGATCCCGGCGGACTTCATCGGCTTCGCGCAGCCCGTCGAGGACCTCCGGCCCGGCCTGGTCGCCCAGCACGACCTGCTGATGGCCAACCTCTTCGCCCAGGGCCAGGCGCTGGCGTTCGGCAAGACGCCGGACGAGGTACGCGCCGAGGGCGTGGCCGAGGAGCTGGTGGCGCACAAGACCTTCCAGGGCAACCGCCCCACCACCACGATCCTGGCCAAGGAACTCAGCCCCTCGGTGCTGGGCCAGCTGATCGCGCTCTACGAGCACAAGGTGTTCGTGCAGGGCGCGGTCTGGAACATCGACTCCTTCGACCAGTGGGGCGTGGAGCTCGGCAAGGTCCTCGCCAAGCGGGTCGAACCGGCCCTGACCGAAGGCGCCGAGGTGCCGGGGCTGGACGCCTCGACGGCCGGCCTGGTCGCCAAGTACCGCGAGCTGCGCGGCCGTTGAGCACCCCTTTGCGCCTGAGTCGGCGCCGCTCTCGCGGACGGGGTGTCTCGCCGTAGGGGTTGCCCCATTGATAGTTGCCGGATGAGCAAGGGCCCCACACCGTCAGGTGTGGGGCCCTTGCCGGCGGAAGATGCCTCTCAGGCCGAGGCCGGCGGGTAGAGCTCGCGCGGCAGCCGGGTGGCCGCCGCCTCGTCCAGGAGCCACAGGGTCCGGTTGCGGCCCCGGGCGCCGGCCGCGGGGGCCTGCACCTCGCCGGCGCCGGAGAGCGCGATGGCCACGGCGTTGGCCTTGTCCTCGCCGGCCGCCAGCAGCCAGACCTCCCGCGCCGCGCGGATCGCGGGCAGGGTCAGGGAGACACGGGTGGGCGGCGGCTTCGGCGCGCCGTGCACACCTACCACCGTCCGCTCCGTCTCCCGTACGCCCGGCAGCTCGGGGAAGAGCGAGGCGACATGGGTGTCCGGGCCGACGCCCAGCAGCAGGACGTCGAAGGTCGGCACCGGGCCGCCCCCGGCACCGGCCGGCGGTGAGGCGGTCTCATGGGCCGCCGCGGCGGCGAGTTCGGCCGCGTACGCCTCGGCGGCGGCGTCGGCGTCGTTGCCGTACGGGCCGTCGGACGCGGGCATGGGGTGCACCCGGGCCGGGTCCAGCGGGACGCTGTCCAGCAGCACCTCGCGGGCCTGGGTGTGGTTGCGCTCGGCATCGCCGTCGGGCAGCAACCGCTCGTCCCCCCACCACAGATGGAGCCGCGACCAGTCCACCGCGTCCCGGGCGGGCGCCTCGGCGAGGGCCGCGAGCAGCCCGTTGCCGTTGCGCCCGCCGGTCAGGACCACGGAGGCGAAGCCGCGGGTGGCCTGGGCGTCCACGATCTTCGTGATCAGCCGGGCCGCCGCGGCCTTGGCCATCAGCTCCTTGTCGCGGTGGACGACGACCTGCGGAGCACTCACTTGGCGGCCGCCTTCTTGGCGGGCTTGGCGGTCGCCTTCTTCGCCGCCGGCTTGTCCTGGGCGCCCTCGCCGGCGTCCGGCGCCGGATCCCCGGCCGCGGGCTCGTCCGAGGGGTCGCCGAGCCGGTCCACGCCGAACTTCAGCGCGCCGGCGTAGATGTCGTCCGGGTCGAGCCGGCGCAGCTCCTCGGCGAGCAGCTCCGAGGTCTCCCGCCGCTTGAGCGCCACCGCGCGGTCCGGCTGGTTGCGCATGGAGAGCGTGGCCAGCGAGCCGTCCGGGCGGTCCAGCACGATCGAGCCGCCGCTGGACTCCATGCGTACGGCCGTGAGGCCGGGGCCGGCCGACACCTTGCGGGTGACCGGGACGTTCAGCCTGCTGGCCAGCCACATGGCGAGCAGCTCGCAGCTGGGGTTGAACTCCTCGCCCTCCACCTCGGCCGAGGTGACCGTGCACGGGGCCTGGTCGAGCGCCGCCGCGAGCATCGAGCGCCACGGGGTGATCCGGGTCCAGGACAGGTCCGTGTCGCCGGGGGTGTACGTCTGCGCGCGAGCGCTCAGCTCCCGGACGGGCTGCTCGGCGGCGTAGGCGTCGGTGACCCGGCGCTGGGCCAGCGCACCGAGCGGGTCCTTGGCGGGGTCCAGCGGGGCGTTGACCGCCCACCAGACCACGACCGGGGCGTCCGGCAGCAGCAGCGGCAGCACCACGGACTGGGCGTGGTCGATCGCCTCGCCGTAGAGCCGCAGTATCACCGTCTCGCCGGTGCCGGCGTCCGTGCCGACCCGCACCTCGGCGTCCAGGCGGGCCTTGGCCCGGTCGCGCGGCGACCGGCTGACCCGCTTGATGACGACGAGGGTGCGCGAGGGGTGCTCACGGGACGCCTCGTTGGCCGCCTTGAGGGCGTCGTAGGCGTTCTCCTCGTCGGTGACGATGACGAGGGTGAGCACCATGCCGATGGCAGGGGTGCCGACCGCGCGACGGCCCTCGACCAACGCCTTGTTGATCTTGCTGGCCGTGGTTTCCGTCAGATCGATCTTCATGGCCGACGCCAGCTCCGTCCGTCTCGTGCGAGCATTTCGTCCGCCTCGATGGGGCCCCAGGTGCCCGCCGGGTACTGCGCGGGCTTGCCGTGCCGGTCCCAGTACGCCTCGATCGGGTCGAGGATGCGCCAGGACTGCTCGACCTCCTCCAGTCGCGGGAAGAGGTTGGCGTCACCCAGCAGCACATCGAGGATCAGCCGTTCGTAGGCCTCCGGGCTGGACTCCGTGAAGGACTCGCCGTAGGCGAAGTCCATCGACACGTCCCGCACCTCCATCGAGGTGCCCGGGACCTTGGAGCCGAACCGCACGGTCACGCCCTCGTCCGGCTGCACCCGGATGACCAGGGCGTTCTGCCCCAGCTCCTCGGTGGCGGTGTGGTCGAAGGGGGAGTGCGGGGCGCGCTGGAAGACCACCGCGATCTCGGTGACCCGGCGGCCCAGCCGCTTGCCGGTGCGCAGGTAGAACGGGACGCCCGCCCAGCGGCGGTTGTCGATCGACAGCTTGATCGCGGCGTAGGTGTCGGTCTTCGACTTGGGGTCGATGCCGTCTTCCTGGAGGTAGCCGACGGCCTTCTCGCCGCCCTGCCAGCCCGCCGCGTACTGCGCGCGCACGGTCTCCTTGCCGAGGTCCTTGGGCAGCCGGACGGCGCCCAGCACCTTGGTCTTCTCCGCGACCAGCGCGTCCGCGTCGAAGGAGGCCGGCTCCTCCATCGCGGTCAGCGCGAGCAGCTGGAGGAGGTGGTTCTGGATGACGTCGCGGGCGGCGCCGATGCCGTCGTAGTAGCCGGCCCGGCCGCCGATGCCGATGTCCTCGGCCATCGTGATCTGGACGTGGTCGACATAGCCGCGGTTCCACAGCGGCTCGAACATCGTGTTGGCGAACCGCAGCGCCAGGATGTTCTGGACCGTCTCCTTGCCCAGGTAGTGGTCGATCCGGAAGACCTCGTTGGGCGGGAAGACCTCGTGGACGATCCGGTTGAGCTCCTGCGCGCTCTCCAGGTCGTGGCCGAAGGGCTTCTCGATGACGGCGCGGCGCCAGGAGTCCTCCTTCTGGTCGGCCAGCCCGTGCTTCTTGAGCTGCTGGACGACCTTGGGGAAGAACTTCGGCGGCACGGACAGGTAGAAGGCGAAGTTGCCGCCGGTGCCCTGCGCCTTGTCGAGCTCCTCGATGGTCGCCTTGAGCGTCTCGAATGCCTCGTCGTCGTCGAAGTTGCCCTGGACGAAGCGGCAGCCCTGGACCAGCTGCTGCCAGACCTCCTCGCGGAACGGCGTACGGGCGTGCTGCTTGACCGCCTCGTACACCTCCTGCGCGAAGTCCTCGTTCTCCCACTCGCGGCGGGCGAACCCGATGAGCGAGAAACCCGGCGGGAGCAGTCCGCGGTTGGCCAGGTCGTAGACGGCAGGCATCAGCTTCTTACGGGACAAATCGCCCGTGACGCCGAAGATGACCAGGCCCGACGGCCCCGCGATACGCGGGAGCCGTCGGTCCGCGGCGTCACGAAGCGGGTTGGCTCCGTGTGAACCAGACAAGGGAGATCAGCCCTCCGAGGGAGCGAGGCGCTTGAGCTCCGCCTCAGTGGACTTGAGCAGGTCGTTCCAGGCCGCCTCGAACTTCTCCACGCCCTCGTCCTCCAGGAGCTGCACGACGTCGTCGTAGGAGATCCCGAGCTGCCCGATCGCGTCGAGGTCGGCCTTGGCGGACGCGTACGCGCCGCGCACCGTGTCGCCGGTGATCTCGCCGCGGGCCGCGGTGGCCTCCAGCGTGGCCTCCGGCATGGTGTTGACCGTGCCCGGGGCGACCAGCTCGTCGACGTACAGGGTGTCCTTGTAGTCGGGGTCCTTGACGCCGGTCGAGGCCCACAGCGGACGCTGCTTGTTGGCGCCGGCCTTGTCCAGGGCGGCCCAGCGGTCCGAGGAGAAGACCTCCTCGTACGCCTGGTAGGCCAGCCGGGCGTTGGCCAGCGCGGCCTTGCCCTTGAGGGCCTTGGCCTCCTGCGTGCCCAGCTTCTCCAGGCGCTTGTCGATCTCGCTGTCCACACGGGACACGAAGAACGACGCCACCGAGCGGATCAGGGACAGGTCCAGGCCCGCGGCCTTGGCCTTCTCCAGACCGGCCAGGTAGGCGTCCATCACCTCGCGGTAGCGCTCCAGCGAGAAGATCAGCGTGACGTTGACGCTGATGCCGAGGCCGATGACCTCGGTGATCGCCGGCAGGCCCGCCTTGGTGGCCGGGATCTTGATCAGCGTGTTCGGGCGGTCCACCAGCCACGCCAGCTGCTTGGCCTCGGCGACGGTCGCCACGGTCTGGTGCGCCAGCCGCGGGTCGACCTCGATGGAGACCCGGCCGTCCTGGCCGCCGGTGGAGTCGAAGACCGGCCGCAGGATGTCGGCGGCGTCCCGGACGTCCGCCGTCGTGATCATGCGGATGGCCTCGTCGACGGTGACCTTGCGGGCGGCGAGGTCCTTGACCTGCTGCTCGTAGCCGTCACCCGAGGAGATCGCCTTCTGGAAGATCGACGGGTTCGTCGTGACGCCGACGACGTGCTGCTGGTCGATCAGCTCGGCGAGGTTGCCGGACGTGATGCGCTTGCGCGACAGGTCGTCCAGCCAGATGGCGACGCCTTCGTCGGAGAGCCGCTTGAGTGCGTCTGTCATGGGTTCTTGCATCTCCTACTGGTTGAGTACGGGCGTCAGCGCGCGGCGGCTTCGAGCTCCGCGGCCGAGGCCAGGGAGTCGCGCGCGGCGGCGGCGACCGCGTCGGCGGTGAAGCCGAACTCGCGGAAGAGGACCTTGCCGTCGGCCGAGGCGCCGAAGTGCTCCAGCGACACGATCCGACCAGCGTCACCGACGAAGCGGTGCCAGGTCAGACCGATGCCGGCCTCGACGGCGACCCGGGCCTTGACGGACGGCGGCAGCACGCTGTTCCGGTAGGCCGGGTCCTGCTGGTCGAACCACTCCACCGACGGCATCGAGACCACGCGGGTGGGCACGCCCTCGGCCTGCAGCTGCTCGCGCGCCTCGACGGCGAGCTGCACCTCGGATCCGGTGCCGATCAGCACGACCTGCGGCGCGGCGCTCTGCCCGTCGGGGCCGGCGGCCTCGAACAGGACGTAACCGCCCTTGGCGGCGTCCTCGTTGGCCGGGTACGTCGGCACGCCCTGGCGGGTCAGCGCGAGGCCGTGCGGGGCGCCCACGCCGTACTCCTTGGTGTAGCGCTTGAGGATCTCGCGCCAGGCGATGGCGGTCTCGTTGGCGTCGGCCGGGCGGACGATGTTCAGCCCCGGGATGGCGCGCAGCGAGGCCAGGTGCTCGATCGGCTGGTGCGTCGGGCCGTCCTCGCCCAGGCCGATGGAGTCGTGCGTCCACACGTACGTCACCGGCAGGTGCATCAGGGCCGACAGCCGGACGGCGTTGCGCATGTAGTCGGAGAACACCAGGAAGGTGCCGCCGTAGATGCGGGTGTTGCCGTGCAGCGCGATGCCGTTCATCTCCGCGGCCATGGAGTGCTCGCGGATGCCGAAGTGGATCGTGCGGCCGTAGGGGTCGGCCTCCGGCAGGGGGTTGCCCGCCGGGAGGAACGAGGAGGTCTTGTCGATCGTGGTGTTGTTCGAGCCGGCCAGGTCGGCCGAGCCGCCCCACAGCTCCGGGATCACCGCGCCGAGCGCGTGCAGCACCTTGCCGGACGCGGCGCGGGTGGCCACGGACTTGCCGGTCTCGAACGCCGGGAGGTGGTCCTCCCAGCCCTCGGGCAGCTCGCCCGCGGCGATCCGGTCGAACTCCGCGGCGCGCTCCGCGTTGGCGGTGCGCCAGGCGGCGAAGGACTTCTCCCACTCCTTCTTGGCGTCGCGGCCGCGGTCGAGGGCGGCGCGGGTGTGCGCGAGCACCTCGTCCGCGACCTCGAAGTGCTGCTCGGGGTCGAAGCCCAGGACGCGCTTGGTGGCCGCGACCTCCTCCTCGCCCAGCGCCGAGCCGTGCGCGGCCTCGGTGTTCTGGGCGTGGGGGGCCGGCCAGGCGATGATCGAGCGGGCCGCGATGAACGACGGGCGCCCGGTCTCGGCCTTGGCGGCCTCAAGGGCCTTGGCCAGACCCGCGGGGTCCAGGTCGCCGTTGGGCAGCTGCTCGACGCGCTGGACGTGCCAGCCGTAGGCCTCGTAGCGCTTGAGGGTGTCCTCGGAGACCGCGGTCTCGGTGTCGCCCTCGATGGAGATGTGGTTGTCGTCCCACAGCAGTACGAGGTTGCCGAGCTTCTGGTGGCCCGCCAGGGAGGATGCCTCGGCGGAGATGCCCTCCTGGAGGCAGCCGTCACCGGCGATGACGTAGATGGTGTGGTCGAACGGAGAGGTGCCCGGCGCCGCCTCGGGGTCGAACAGACCGCGCTCGTAGCGGGCCGCCATCGCCATGCCGACGGCGTTGGCGACACCCTGGCCCAGCGGGCCGGTGGTGGTCTCCACGCCGGTGGTGTGGCCGTACTCCGGGTGGCCGGGGGTCTTCGAGCCCCAGGTGCGGAAGGCCCTGAGGTCGTCCAGCTCCAGGCCGTAGCCGGCGAGGTAGAGCTGGATGTAGAGGGTCAGGCTGGAGTGCCCCGCGGAGAGGACGAACCGGTCGCGGCCGGTCCAGTTCGCGTCCGCCGGGTCGTGCCGCATGAGCTTCTGGAACAGCACATAGGCGGCCGGCGCCAGGCTCATGGCCGTACCGGGATGGCCGTTACCGACCTTCTGCACGGAATCCATGGCCAGGACGCGGACGGTGTCCACCGCCCGCTGGTCCAGTTCGGTCCACTCGAAATCTGTGGTGGTCGGCTTGGTGCTCACCCTGAGTCAGGGCTCCTCTCCACATGTCGAATGCCGCGGACGGTATGCCCGCCAGGCGGTGTCGAGCCTACCCCCGCTGGTGCGTGCGCCTTTTCGACGCTCAGTCGGTGTTTTCGGCGCTCAGTCGGTGCTCAGTCGGCGCTCCGGACGCTCAATCGGTCGGGGGCGGGCCCGCGGGGCTCGTCGCTTTGGGCAACCACATCAGGACCCTCGGCATTCCCGGCCCGGATCCGGCAGCCCATACGACCAGAGTGCCGGGCACCGGTCGCGTTCGCCTCCCGAACATCGGGCGAACGTCCGGGAAATCCCGTCGGCGCCGGCCTGCGGTCCCGGCCCCAACACGACCGACCCCCGCGAAGATCGCTGTATGGCCAACGTCTAAAGTGGCGTGGTACGCGCAAGCTTTGCCGGGTTTACACGGCCGGAAGGGCTTGCATGCCTTATCTCTTCCGCGGCGGGAGCCGCTGATGTTACTTCCAGGGGTGTGCGTGACGGCCGTCGAATCCCGTCCTGCGGGTGGGGGTGCCTCCCCTGCCGTTCAGGCCATGGAGGAGCTCTCCCAGAGCCCCGGGGGCCCAGATCACCGCTCGCCCGGTGCCCGCGTCAAGGCGTTCGTGGAACTCACCAAGCCGCGCGTCATCGAGCTGCTGCTGATGACGACGATTCCGGTGATGTTCCTGGCGGCCGGCGGCGTCCCCGACCTGTGGCTCGTGCTGGCGACCTGCGTCGGCGGATACCTCTCCGCCGGTGGCGCGGCCGCCTTCAACATGTACATCGACCGCGACATCGACGCGCTGATGGACCGCACCTCGCAGCGGCCGCTGGTCACCGGCATGGTCTCGCCGCGCGAGTGCCTGGTCTTCGCGTCCGTCCTCGCGGTCGGCTCCACCGCCTGGTTCTGGTTCCTCGTCAACCCGCTGTCGGCGATGCTGTCGCTCGGGGCGCTGCTCTTCTACGTCGTCGTCTACACGATGATCCTCAAGCGGCGCACCTCGCAGAACATCGTCTGGGGCGGCATCGCGGGCTGTATGCCGGTCTTCATCGGCTGGTCCGCGGTGACCGACTCGGTCTCCTGGGCGGCGCTGGTCCTCTTCCTCGTCATCTTCTTCTGGACGCCGCCGCACTACTGGCCGCTGTCGATGAAGGCCAAGGACGACTACGAGCGGGTCGGCGTGCCGATGCTGCCGGTCATCGCCGGCAACAAGGCCGTCGCCCGGCAGATCGTCGCCTACAGCTGGGTGATGGTCGCCGTCTCGCTGCTGCTGCAGCCGCTGGGCTACACCGGCTGGTTCTACACCGCGGTCGCCCTCGCCTGCGGCGCCTTCTGGCTCAAGGAGGCGCACGCCCTGCAGTCCCGCGCCAAGGCCGGGATCACGGGCGCCAAGCTCAAGGAGATGCGGCTGTTCCACTGGTCCATCACCTATGTCTCCCTGCTGTTCGTCGCCGTCGCCGTGGATCCCTTCCTCAGGTAGAGGGTGTGGGGGATCACCCCCACAAAAAGCAGTACTGGCGGGTAGCATGCTGTGCATGGCAGACACCCAGCAGGCGGACGAGCAGCCGGCGGCGGCCACCGGCAAGGCCGACCGGCGCACGACGAAGCTCGCCCAGCAGATCCGCGCCTTCGCCCAGTCGCACGGCGGCACCGCTGAGGGCCAGCTCGCGCACATCGGCCGCGGCCGCACCCGGATCGCCCTCGTCGGCGCCAACGGCGAGTGGGGAAACCTCGTCGCGGACAGCTTCGACTCCGCCAAGGAGGCCGCAGCCAAGGCCGGGGTCACCCTCCAGGACGACTTCGACGGCGAGCTGGCCGCCAAGGTCCGCACCGGCCCGTACGAGTGGTCCCGGATGGCGGGCATCCAGGTGGGCGGTCCGGCTAACCCCTGACGGCCCCGCAGGGCGGCTCCGGGGCGCACGCCACAAGCGGAGCCCGCTACCTCACCACCACCTCCTCCGTTAAGCCCACCGGGCGCGGCGCTTCGGCCGCCCCGGTGGGCTTTCGGCGAGGAGGAGCGGATGGACGGCCTTCCCTTCCTGGTAGATCAGCCACCGCTCATCGACGGGTACAGCCACGGCGCGGTGCACGGCGAGCTGGGCCTCGGCTCCTTCGAGACCCATCTGGCGGCCGCGGTCGGCGCGCACGCCCCGGCGCCGGCCGGCACCAGCTACTTCGACAGCCTCATCGGCCTGGCGATACGCCGCTGGTGCCCCCCGCTGCTCGGCCTGGAGCCGCACTGTCCGCCGGCCCGCTATCTGGCCCGCAGACGCGAGGTGGGCGCCTACAAAGCCGGCCGGATGCTGCTGCGGGGCTCCGGCATCGGCACCTTCCTGCTGGAGGCCGGCACTCCCAGCGAGCTGACCTCGGCCACCGAGATCGCCACCGCCGCCGAGGCCCGCGCCCATGAGGTCGTACGCCTGGAGCCGCTTGCCGAGCAGGTCGCCGACACCTCCGGCAGCGTCGACTCCTTCATCGGCTACACCGCCGAGGCCCTCTACGCGGCGGCGCAGCACGCCACCGCCTTCGCCTCCGGCGCCACCTACTGCGACGGCACCGCTCCCGAGGCCGGTGAGGTACGCCGCGCCGCGGACCGCTGGCTGCGCACCCGCCGCCCCGGTGACCGGCTCGCCGAGCCCGCGCTCGTACGCCATCTGCTGTGGAGCGCGGTGGCCACCGGCCTGCCCGTACAGCTCCACGGCCCCGACCCGCGCCCCCTGGCGGCCTTCCTGCGCGCCACCACCGGTATCGGCTCGGATCTCGTCCTGCTCCCCGCGGTCCCGCACCACCGCCGGGCGGCGCAGCTCGCCGCCGCCCACGCCCATGTCTACGCCGACGCCGGCCCCCGGCCCGAGGAGACCCTGCCCCAGGCGCCGTTCGGCAAGCTGCTGTTCTCCTCGGGGGCCCGCGGGCTGCCGGAGCTCTATGTGACCGGGGCCCGGTTCTTCGTCCGCGCCATGGAGCGCCTGGTACGGGAGTGGACCACCGAGGGGCTGTGCGGCCCCGAGGACGGGCGGCGCATCACGGAGATGGTCGCGTCGGGGACCGCGCGCCGGGTCTACCGGCTGGGCGCGGAGGCCGCCGCGGCCCGCTGAGGCTCCGACGCCCCGGGCTCCTCGGCCTCGTCGGCCGCCTCCGGTACGGGACCGCGGTCGCGCAGTGCGAGCAGCACCCGCAGGACGCAGATCCACACCAGCGTCGAGCCGAACATGTGCAGGCCGACGACGAGTTCCGGCAGGCCGAGGAAGTACTGGACGTAGCCGAAGACGCCCTGCAGGGCCAGGCAGCCGAGCAGCTCCAGGACCCGCCGGCGCGGGGCGGCCGGGGCCTTGACGGCGCGCAGCGTGAACCACATCGCGACGCTCAGCCCGACCACGATGTAGACGAAGTCCACATGCAGCTGGGTGATCTCCTGCCAGTCCAGCGGGATGCGGTGGACCTTGTGCGCATCGCCGGCGTGCGGGCCCGCGCCGGTGACGACCGTGCCGATGACGGTGAGCGCGGCGGTCGCCACGACCAGCAGCCAGGCCAGCTGCCGCACCGGGCGGGCGGCCAGGTCGCGCGGCTCCTCGTCGCCCTCCTTGGCGCGCTGCCAGGACAGCACGCAGACCGTGAGCAGGGCGGTGGTGAGGAGGAAGTGCGCGGCGACGAGGTAGGGGTTCAGCCCGGTCAGCACCACGATGCCGCCCCAGACCGCGTTGCCCATGACGATCCAGAACTGCCCCCAGCCGAGCCGGGTGAGCGAGCGGCGGTGCGGCGCGCGGGTCCGGGCGGCCACGATGAACAGCCCGATGAAGGCGCACAGCACGTACGTCAGCATCCGGTTGCCGAACTCGATGAGGCCGTTGATGCCCATCGCGGCAGTCGGGGTCAGGCTCTCCGGCGTGCACTTGGGCCAGGTCGAGCAGCCCAGTCCGGACTGGGTGAGCCGGACCGCGCCGCCCGTGACGACGATGATCACGGCCATCACGACGGTCGCCAGCGCGGCCCGTCGTACGAAGGCCGCGGACGGCTGCCAGCGACGGGCGATCAGCTCAAAGGGATTCAGCGTGTTCGGCACGGAAGACATCGTAGGCGGCGGCTTGTGCAAGTTTTCACGAGGGGTCCCGGGGAGTCGGCTCCCGGGGAAGGCGCGGCGCGAGGGGTCCCGGGGAGTCGGCTCCCGGGGAAGACGCGGCACGAGGGGTCCGGGGCGTGGAAAGGTGTCCCGCTCCCGGACCTACTCCCAGCGGAAGAACCGCGCCGCCGCGCCCAGCCCGAGCACCGCCCATACGGCGAGGATGCCGAGGTCGGCCCAGGGCACTCCGGCGCCGTGCTGGAGCACCTCGCGCAGCCCGTCCGACAGCGCGGAGATCGGCAGCAGCCCGAGCACCGACTGGGCGGCGTCCGGGAACTTCTCCAGCGGGACGATCACCCCGCCGCCGACGAGCAGCAGGAGGAAGACGAGGTTGGCGGCGGCGAGGGTCGCCTCGGCCTTCAGGGTTCCCGCCATCAGCAGACCGAGGCCGGAGAACGCCGCCGTACCGAGCACCAGGAGCAGCACGACCGCGAGCGGGTTTCCCCGGGGGGACCAGCCCAGCGCGTAGGCGATGACGGTCAGCAGCACGATCTGGAGGACCTCGGTGACCAGCACCGAGCAGGTCTTGGCCGTCATCAGCCCCCAGCGGGGGAGCGGGGAGGCGGCCAGCCGCTTGAGGACGCCGTAGCGGCGCTCGAAGCCGGTGGCGATGGCCTGCCCGGTGAACGCGGTGGACAGCACCGCGAGGGCGAGGACGCCCGGCGCGAGGAAGTCCACCGCCTTCCCGGCCCCCGTGTCGACGATGTCGACGGCGGAGAACAGCACCAGCAGCAGCGTCGGGATGACCACGGTCAGCAGCAGCTGCTCGCCGTTGCGCAGCAGCATCCTGGTCTCCAGGGCGGCCTGCGCGCGGATCATCCGGGGCAGCGGCGCCGCCCCGGGCCGCGGGGTGAACGTGCCGGCGGCGGTACCGGCCTCGGTGGCGGTCATACGCGCAGCTCCTTACCGGTGAGCTCCAGGCTGTGCCGTCCCGGGGGACAACCCCCGGACCCCCGGCCGAAAGACGCGTGGCTCTGCCTCATACGCGCAGCTCCTTACCGGTGAGCTCCAGAAAAACGTCCTCCAGGGTGTGCCGCTCGACGGCTATCGCGTCCGGCAGCACCCCGTTCTGCGCGCACCACGAGGCGACCGTGGCCAGCAGCTGCGGGTCGATCTTGCCGTGCACGCGGTACGAACCGGCGATCGGCTCGGTGGCGACGCTGTCCGCCGGCAGGGCCTTGAGCAGCGAGGCGAGGTCCAGCCCCGGTCGCCCGGTGAAGCGCAGGCTGTTCTCCGCGCCGCCGCGGCACAGCTCCTCCGGGCTGCCCTGGGCGATCACCCGGCCGCCGTCGATGATCGCGACATCGTCGGCGAGCTGCTCGGCCTCGTCCATGAAGTGCGTGGTCAGCACACAGCTGACGCCGTCGGCGCGCAGCTCCCGTACGAGGTCCCAGGTCGCGCGGCGGGCCTGCGGGTCGAGGCCGGCCGTCGGCTCGTCGAGGAAGACCAGCTCGGGGCGGCCGACCACGGCCATCGCCAGCGCCAGGCGCTGCTGCTGGCCGCCGGACAGCCGCCGGTAGGGCGTCCGGCCGCAGGAGCCCAGGCCGAGGCGCTCGATGAGCGCGGCGACGTCGAGGGGGTGGGCGTGCAGGGTGGCGGTGTGCCGCAGCATCTCCTCGGCGCGGGCGCCCGCGTAGACGCCGCCGGACTGCAGCATCACGCCGATCCGCGGCCGCAGTGCCGCGGCGTCGGCGACCGGGTCCAGGCCCAGGACGCGGACCTGGCCGGCGTCCGGGCGGCGGTAGCCCTCGCAGGTCTCGACGGTGGTGGTCTTGCCGGCGCCGTTCGGGCCGAGGACGGCGGTGACCTCCCCGCGGGCGACGGTCAGGTCGAGCCCGTCCACGGCGGTCTTGGTCCCGTATCGCTTGACCAGGCCGACGATCTCGACGGCAGGCTCTCGGCCGGGGGTCCGGGGGGCGCCCCCCGGGGAGCTGCTGCGCATGCCGGGAAGTCTACGAAGGCGGACCGGGTGGTCATCAACGGGGGTTTGGCGTCCAGGGGGCGCGGGGCCGGGCGCCATGTGGGGCGCCCGGGGCCTGACGGGCGCAGGGGGCCGACGGGACCCGGCGGGCCCGGGGTGGTCAATACGGCGGTGTGCGGCGCCATGATTTTCGGCCGCCGTGTCCGCCATGGTCGCGCCCGTCCGCACCGGGGTGCACCACCGCAGGTCGGAGCCGGTTTCGGGGCTCCCAGAGGGGGCTTGAATTAGGTATGCCTAAGTGATAGAGGCCACCAGTCCACGGTGTGGACGAGGCTTGAACCGGTTTGACGAATTACGCAACAATGGCGTTGTGAAATACGCGAGCGAGGATCAGAGGGAGCCCGTGGTCGACCAGACCGCCGGGCCCGCTGCCTCCGCGCACGGGCGCACCGAGCAGGCGAGAGCGACCGCCCCGGCGCCGCACGACGAACAGCAGGGCACCCGCAACAGGGTCGCCCGCTCCATCCTCGACCACGGTCCGTCCACCGCGGCCGAGCTGGCGCTCCGCCTGGAGCTGACCCAGGCCGCGGTCCGCCGCCATCTGGACGCGCTGGTCGCCGAGGGTGTCGTCGAGCCCCGCGAGAAGCGGGTCTACGGCGCGCGCGGGCGCGGCCGCCCGGCCAAGTCCTTCGCCCTCACCGACTGCGGGCGCGACGCCTTCGACCAGGCCTACGACCAGCTCGCCTCCGACGCGCTGCGCTGGATCGCGCAGAGCGCGGGCGGCGGCGAGAAGGGCGAGGCGGCGGTCGCCGCGTTCGCCCGCGCGCGCCTCGCCGAGCAGGCCGAGGGCTACCGCGAGGCGGTCGAGAGCGCCGAGCCGGAGGCCCGTACCGAGGCCCTTGCGAAGGCGTTGACCGCGGACGGGTACGCTGCTACGGCGCGCAGCGCCCCCAATCCGCAGCTCGGTGAACAGCTCTGCCAGCACCACTGCCCGGTCGCCCATGTCGCCGAGCAGTACCCGCAGCTGTGCGAGGCGGAGACCGAGGTCTTCTCCCGTTTGCTCGGGACCCACGTACAGCGTCTTGCCACCATCGCCCACGGTGACGGGGTGTGCACGACCTTCGTCCCGAAGGCCGGTGCCGGCAAGCCCGCTCACAGCACCACCACAAAGACCACCACAGCATCTGCAAGCACGGCCGGGAGGAACCCCGCATGACGCTCCCCACGGAGACTGCTCACCCTGAGCTCGAGGGCCTGGGCAAGTACGAATACGGCTGGGCCGACTCCGACGTGGCCGGCGCCTCCGCCAAGCGCGGTCTTTCCGAGGCCGTCGTCCGCGACATCTCGGCGAAGAAGAACGAGCCGGAGTGGATGCTCAAGCTCCGTCTCAAGGGCCTGCGCCTGTTCGACAAGAAGCCCATGCCGAACTGGGGCTCGGACCTGTCGGGCATCGACTTCGACAACATCAAGTACTTCGTCCGCTCCACCGAGCAGCAGGCCGCCTCCTGGGAGGACCTGCCCGAGGACATCAAGAACACCTACGACAAGCTCGGCATCCCGGAGGCGGAGAAGCAGCGCCTGGTCGCCGGTGTCGCCGCGCAGTACGAGTCCGAGGTCGTCTACCACCAGATCCGCGAGGACCTGGAGGCGCAGGGCGTCATCTTCCTGGACACCGACACCGCGCTGAAGGAGCACCCGGAGCTCTTCCAGGAGTACTTCGGCACGGTCATCCCGGTCGGTGACAACAAGTTCGCGTCGCTGAACACCGCGGTGTGGTCCGGCGGCTCGTTCATCTACGTCCCCAAGGGTGTCCACGTCGACATCCCGCTGCAGGCCTACTTCCGGATCAACACCGAGAACATGGGCCAGTTCGAGCGGACGCTGATCATCGTCGACGAGGACGCCTACGTGCACTACGTCGAGGGCTGCACGGCGCCGATCTACAAGTCGGACTCGCTGCACTCCGCGGTCGTCGAGATCATCGTCAAGAAGGGCGGCCGCTGCCGCTACACGACCATCCAGAACTGGTCGAACAACGTCTACAACCTGGTCACCAAGCGCGCCGTCGCCTACGAGGGCGCGACCATGGAGTGGGTCGACGGCAACCTCGGCTCCAAGGTGACGATGAAGTACCCGGCGGTCTACCTGATGGGCGAGCACGCCAAGGGCGAGACCCTGTCCATCGCCTTCGCGGGCGAGGGCCAGCACCAGGACGCCGGCTCCAAGATGGTCCACATGGCGCCGAACACCTCCTCCAACATCGTCTCCAAGTCGGTGGCGCGAGGCGGCGGCCGCACCTCCTACCGGGGTCTGGTCGAGATCGGCGAGGGCGCCGCGGGCTCCAAGTCCAACGTGCTGTGTGACGCCCTGCTGGTGGACACCATCTCCCGCTCGGACACCTACCCCTACGTCGACGTCCGCGAGGACGACGTCTCCATGGGCCACGAGGCGACCGTCTCCAAGGTCAGCGAGGACCAGCTCTTCTACCTGATGGCGCGTGGCCTGTCCGAGGACGAGGCCATGGCGATGATCGTGCGCGGCTTCGTCGAGCCGATCGCGCGTGAGCTGCCGATGGAGTACGCGCTGGAGCTGAACCGGCTGATCGAGCTGCAGATGGAAGGCGCGGTCGGCTGACGCCCGGCCCCCAGCAGCGACTGACTCCCTGAACGCAGAAAGCGAGCACTACGACAGCCATGGCTGAGGCTCAGAACATCCCGGCGGGTTCCACGACCACCGGCTCCATCGCGGTGGCCGCGGAGTCCACCGTCGCCACCCGGATGAGCGCCCCGCCGTCCTACGACGTGGCGGACTTCCCGGTGCCGCACGGCCGCGAGGAGGAGTGGCGCTTCACGCCCCTCGCGCGCCTCAAGGGCTTGCACGACGGCAGCGCGGCGGCCGGCGGCCCCGACCTGAAGATGGACATCACCGCGCCCGAGGGCGTCACCCACGAGCTGGTCGACCGCGCCGACCCGCGGGTCGGCAAGGCCGGCAAGCCCGTGGACCGGGTCGCCGCCCAGGCATACAGCTCGTTCGAGAAGGCGTCGGTGGTCACGGTCCCCAAGGAGACCGTGCTGACCGAGCCGATCCGGATCGCCGTCCACGGCGAGGGCGGTACGGTCTTCGGCCACCAGGTCATCGAGCTCGGCGCGTTCGCCGAGGCGGTCGTCGTCATCGACCACACCGGTGACGCGGTGCTCGCCGCCAACGTCGACTACCTCCTCGGTGACGGCGCCAAGCTGACCGTCGTCTCCGTCCAGGACTGGGACGAGCACGCCGTGCACGTCGGGCAGCACAACGCCCTGGTCGGCCGGGACGCCACCTTCAAGTCCGTGGCCGTCACCTTCGGCGGCGACCTCGTCCGCCTCCACCCGCGCGTCACCTACGCGGGCCCCGGCGGCGAGGCCGAGTTCTACGGCCTGTACTTCACCGAGCAGGGCCAGCACCACGAGCACCGGCTCTTCGTCGACCACGCGGTGCCCAACTGCCGCTCCAACGTGGTCTACAAGGGCGCCCTGCAGGGCGAGGACGCGCACGCCGTCTGGATCGGCGACGTCCTGATCCAGGCATCGGCGACCGGCACGGACACCTACGAGCTCAACCGCAACCTCGTCCTCACCGACGGCGCGCGGGTCGACTCGGTGCCCAACCTGGAGATCGAGACCGGTGAGATCGTCGGCGCCGGCCACGCCTCGGCGACCGGCCGCTTCGACGACGAGCAGCTGTTCTACCTGATGGCCCGCGGCATCCCGGCGGACGAGGCCCGCCGGCTGGTCGTGCGCGGCTTCTTCGCCGAGCTGGTCCAGCAGATCGGCCTCCCGGACGTCGAGGAGCGGCTGATGAGCAAGATCGAGGCCGAGCTGGAAGCGTCCGCGGTATGACGTACGTACGCGCAGCGGCGCTCAGCGAGCTGGAGGAGGACACCCCCAAGCGGGTGGAACTCGACGGCGTCCCCGTCTCCCTCGTCCGCACCGAGGGCGAGGTGTTCGCGATCAACGACATCTGCTCGCATGCGAACGTCTCCCTCTCGGAGGGCGAGGTCGAGGACTGCTCGATCGAGTGCTGGCTGCACGGTTCGAGCTTCGACCTGCGCACCGGCAAGCCGAACGGCCTTCCCGCGACGCGCCCCGTCCCCGTTTACCCCGTAAAGATCGAAGGGGACGACGTGCTCGTCTCCGTCACCCAGGAGTCCTGAGTCACCCATGGCAACGCTTGAGATCCACGACCTGCACGTCTCCGTCGAGGCCGAGAACGGCCCGCGCGAGATCCTGAAGGGCGTCGACCTGACCGTGAAGCAGGGCGAGACGCACGCCATCATGGGCCCCAACGGCTCCGGCAAGTCGACCCTCGCCTACTCCCTCGCGGGTCACCCCAAGTACACGATCACCGGCGGCACCGTCACCCTCGACGGCGAGGACGTCCTGGAGATGTCCGTCGACGAGCGCGCCCGGGCCGGCGTCTTCCTCGCCATGCAGTACCCGGTCGAGGTCCCCGGTGTCTCGGTCTCCAACTTCCTGCGCACCTCCGCCACCGCGATCCGCGGCGAGGCCCCCAAGCTGCGGCTGTGGGTCAAGGAGGTCAAGGAGGCCATGGAGCGCCTCAACATGGACCCGGCGTTCGCCGAGCGCAACGTCAACGAGGGCTTCTCCGGCGGTGAGAAGAAGCGCCACGAGATCCTCCAGCTGGAGCTGCTCAAGCCGGCCATCGCGATCCTCGACGAGACCGACTCCGGTCTGGACGTCGACGCGCTGCGGATCGTCTCCGAGGGCGTCAACCGCGTCCGCGAGACCGGCCAGGTGGGCACCCTGCTGATCACCCACTACACGCGCATCCTGCGCTACATCAAGCCCGACCACGTCCACGTCTTCGCCGACGGCCGCATCGCCGAGTCCGGTGGCGCCGAGCTCGCCGACAAGCTGGAGGCCGAGGGCTACGAGGCTTACACGAAGGGTGGCGCAACCGCGTGACACAGCTGCCGGGCCTCCTCGACACAGAGGCGATCCGTAAGGACTTCCCCATCCTGGACCGCCAGATCCACGACGGGAAGAAGGTCGTCTACCTGGACAACGCGGCGACGTCCCAGAAGCCGCGCCAGGTCCTCGACGCCCTGAACGCCTACTACGAACGCCACAACGCCAACGTCCACCGCGGCGTGCATGTGCTCGCCGAGGAGGCCACGGCGCTGTACGAAGGCGCTCGCGACAAGGTGGCGGCCTTCATCAACGCGCCGAGCCGCAACGAGGTGATCTTCACCAAGAACGCCTCGGAGTCGCTCAACCTCGTCGCGAACATGCTCGGCTGGGCCGAAGAGCCCTACCGGGTGGACCGCGAGACCGAGATCGTCATCACGGAGATGGAGCACCACTCCAACATCGTCCCGTGGCAGCTGCTCGCGCAGCGCACCGGTGCGAAGCTGAAGTGGTTCGGCATCACCGACGACGGGCGCCTGGACCTGTCCAACATCGAAGAGATCATCACCGAGAAGACGAAGATCGTCTCCTTCACGCTGGTCTCCAACATCATGGGCACCGTCAACCCGGTCGAGACGATCATCCGCCGGGCCCAGGAGGTCGGCGCGCTGGTCTGCATCGACGCCTCGCAGGCCGCCCCGCACATGGTGCTGGACGTGCAGGCGCTGCAGGCCGACTTCGTGGCCTTCACCGGCCACAAGATGTGCGGTCCGACCGGTATCGGCGTCCTGTGGGGCCGCCAGGAGCTGCTGGAGGACCTCCCGCCGTTCCTCGGTGGCGGCGAGATGATCGAGACGGTGTCCATGCACTCCTCGACCTACGCGCCCGCGCCGCACAAGTTCGAGGCCGGTACGCCCCCGATCGCCCAGGCCGTCGGCCTCGGCGCGGCCGTGGACTACCTCACCTCGATCGGTATGGACAAGATCGCCGCGCATGAGCACGCGATCACCGAGTACGCCGTCAAGCGGCTGCTGGAGGTCCCCGACCTGCGCATCATCGGCCCGAGCACGGCCGAGGAGCGCGGCGCGACGATCTCCTTCACCCTTGGCGACATCCATCCGCACGATGTCGGCCAGGTGCTGGACGAGCAGGGCATCGCGGTCCGGGTGGGGCACCACTGCGCCCGTCCGGTCTGCCTGCGCTTCGGAATTCCTGCGACCACGCGAGCGTCGTTCTATCTGTACTCCACGCCGGCCGAGGTCGACGCCCTGGTCGAGGGCCTGGAGCACGTCCGCAACTTTTTCGGTTAACCAAGGCACAGCGGATGAGGACGGGACTGACTGAGCCGTGAAGCTGGATTCCATGTACCAGGACGTCATCCTGGACCACTACAAGCACCCCCATGGGCGCGGTCTTCGGGACGGCGACGCCGAGGTGCACCACGTCAACCCCACGTGCGGCGACGAGATCACGCTGCGCGTGCGGCTCGACGGCGCGAAGATCGAGGATGTGTCCTACGAAGGCCAGGGCTGCTCCATCAGCCAGGCCAGCGCGTCGGTGCTCAACGACCTCCTGGTCGGCAAGGAGCTGGGCGAGGCACAGCGGATCCAGGAGACGTTCCTGGAGCTGATGCAGTCCAAGGGGCAGGTCGAGCCGGACGACGCGATGGAGGAGGTGCTGGAGGACGCGGTGGCGTTCGCCGGCGTCTCGAAGTACCCGGCACGCGTGAAGTGCGCGCTGCTGAGCTGGATGGCCTGGAAGGACGCCACGGCCAAGGCCCTCTCCGAGGAGGCGAAGACCGCATGACCGAGAGCCCGACCACCACCAAGCCGGCCTCCGAGGAGGAGGTCCGCGAGGCCCTCTACGACGTCGTCGACCCCGAGCTGGGCATCGATGTCGTCAACCTCGGGCTGATCTACGGCATCCACATCGACGACGCCAACATCGCCACCATCGACATGACGCTGACCTCCGCGGCCTGCCCGCTGACCGACGTCATCGAGGACCAGGCGAAGTCCGCCACGGACGGCATCGTCAACGAGCTGAAGATCAACTGGGTCTGGATGCCCCCGTGGGGCCCGGACAAGATCACCGACGACGGCCGCGAGCAGCTCCGCGCGCTCGGCTTCAACGTCTGATCTCTCGCGTGCACAAGGCCCCGGCTCGATGCCGGGGCCTTGTCGCGTTTCAGCCCCGCCGCGGTCCGGACGCCGTGGCGGGGCCCTCTCCCACGCCGGGGGCCGGCAGCCCCTTGGTCTCGGCCGTGGCGTCCCGCAGCGCCGGCGCCGCGTCGAGGCGCTGGCGGGCGCCCTGGCCCGGCTGGCGCCCAAGGCCGGCTGAGTCCGCGATATGTACGCACGTACGCAACGTTGTGTACGCTCGTACACATGGTCTATCTGACGCTCGCCTGCGCGATCGTGTCCGAGATCCTGGCGACCACCTCGATGAAGTACAGCCACGGCTTCAGCAGGCTGTGGCCGTCGCTGGGGACCGCGCTCGGCTATCTGCTGGCGTTCGCCCTGCTCGCCCAGACGCTGAAGTCGATGAGCGTGGGGACCGCGTACGCCATCTGGTCCGGCGCCGGGACGGCGGTGATCGCGGCGATCGGGATGGTGTTCCTGGGGGAGAGCGCCAGTGCGCTCAAGATCCTCGGGGTGCTCCTGGTCATCGCCGGGGTCGTGGTGCTCAATCTCGACGGGGCGCACTGATGCCCCGGCGCTACGACCCCGATCGTCGGCAGCGGATCATCGAGGCGGCGATCGCGGTCGTCGGTGAGCGGGGGATCGCCGGGCTCAGCCACCGCGCGGTGGCCGCCGCGGCGGATGTCCCGCTCGGCTCGACGACCTACCACTTCGCGACCCTCGACGATCTGCTGATCGCCGCGCTGCGGCAGGTCAACGGCGAGTGGCTGGCCGACTACGCGCGCTGGGTCGACGCGATCGACCCGACGGCGCCGCTCGCCGACGAGGTGGCCGCGCTGGTCGGGCGCACCCTGGCGCAGGACCGCTCGCGGGTGGAGCTGGAGTACGAGCTGTATCTGGCGGCGCTGCGGCATCCGGCGGTACGGCCGATCGCGTCCGAGTGCCTGGACGAGATGGTGGCCCTGCTCGGACGGCGGATCGCCGATGTGCGCACCGCGCGGGCGGTGGTGGCGTTCACCGACGGACTGCTGCTGCAGCATCTGCTGACCGGCCGGCCCTTCGAACCCGCCGCGGTACGCGCCGGATTGGCCGGGGTGCTGGGCTGAGGCGGCGCCCGGGGGCACGGCGATGCGGCTTGTGCGGCCCTACGAACGCCGTTGTGCGACCGCACGGACCGGGCCCGATCGCTGAGACCGGTTCGCCACCGCGGGCGCCCTCCGGTTAGGTTTCGAACATGACCGATGCTGCTTCCTCCCGTACCGCCCGTACCACCGGCGCCGTCGCCGCCGGGCTCGCCACCGTCGCCTCCGACGGCACCGTTCTCGACACCTGGTTCCCGGCGCCCGAGCTGGTCGCCGTGACCGCCGAGGGCCCCGGCCCGGCCGGCACCGAGCGCCTCGACGACGAGCGCGCCACCGAACTGCTGGGGGCCGCCGCCCTCAAGGCGATCGGCCCCGACCCGGTCCGCGAGGTCGAGGTCGTCGCCGTCCGTACGGTCATCGCCTCCCTCGACGACAAGCCGCTGGACGCGCACGACGCCTACCTGCGCCTGCACCTGCTCAGCCACCGTCTGGTCAAGCCGCACGGGCAGAACCTGGAGGGCATCTTCGGCCTGCTGGCGAACGCCGCCTGGACCTCGCTGGGCCCGGTGGCCGTCGACCAGCTGGAGAAGGTGCGGCTCAACGCCCGCGCCGACGGCCAGCACCTCCAGGTCACCAGCGTCGACAAGTTCCCGCGGATGACCGACTACGTCGCGCCCTCCGGGGTGCGGATCGCGGACGCCGACCGGGTGCGCCTGGGCGCGCACCTCGCGGCCGGCACCACCGTGATGCACGAGGGCTTCGTCAACTTCAACGCCGGGACCCTGGGCACCTCCATGATCGAGGGCCGGATCAGCGCGGGCGTGGTCATCGGCGACGGCACCGACATCGGCGGCGGCGCCTCGACCATGGGCACGCTGTCCGGCGGCGGCAAGCAGATCATCTCGATCGGCGAGCGCTGCCTGCTCGGCGCCGAGTCGGGCATCGGCATCGCGCTGGGCGACGAGTGCGTCGTCGAGGCCGGTCTGTACGTGACCGCGGGTACCCGGGTCACCATGCCCGACGGCCAGATCGTCAAGGCCCTGGAGCTCTCCGGCGGCGACAACATCCTCTTCCGCCGCAACTCCACCACCGGCGCGGTCGAGGCCCGGCCGAACAAGGCGGTCTGGGGCGGACTCAACGAGATCCTGCACAGCCACAACTGACGGCTGCGCGACGGCGGCACCGGGCGGCCCGGCGGAGGGACCTCCGCCGGGCCTGTGCTGTTACCGTCCTGTGGCACGGGGCCGCCACGGGCGCCGATAGGCTTGCGCCATGCGTGATCTTGTAACGGGGATGCGGTATCTGGGCAAGGGCCAGCGCTGGGTGGCCCGGCACGGCCGGTGGTGGGGGTTCGGGCTGATCCCGGCGCTGATCGCGCTGGTGCTCTACGCGGGGGTGCTCACCGCGCTCGCCATCTGGTCCGGCGATATCGCCGCCTGGGCCACGCCGTTCGCCGACGACTGGGGTTCGCCCTGGCAGGGGCTGCTGCGCGGGGTCTTCGTGGCGCTGCTGTTCGCCGGTGGGCTGATGCTGTCGGTGCTGACCTTCACCGCCGTCACGCTGCTGATCGGCGACCCCTTCTACGAGTCGCTGTCGCAGAAGGTGGAGGAGAGCGAGGGGCACTGCCCGCCGGGAACGGACCGGCCGCTGTGGCAGGAGATCTGGATCGCGCTGCGCGACAGCGTCCATGTACTGCTGCGGGCCGCCGGGTTCGGCATCCTGCTCTTCCTCCTCGGCTTCGTCCCCTTCATCGGGCAGACCGTGATCCCGGCCGTCGGTTTCTGCGTCTCGGGCTTCTTCCTCGCCGTCGAGCTGACCTCGGTGGCGATGCAGCGCCGGGACATCCCGGTGCGCGAGCGGCTGCGGATGATGCGCGGCCGCAAGGGGCTCGCGGTCGGCTTCGGCACCCCGCTCGTGCTGCTGTTCCTGATCCCCTTCATCGCCGTGGTGCTGATGCCCGGCGCGGTGGCCGGTGCGACGCTGCTGGTGCGGGACCTGGTGGCGGACGAGGAGGAGCCGCCGGCGACGGACCCGGCCGGGGCGCCGTACGGGCAGCAGCCCGCGTCGCAGGCCGGTTTCGGCCCGGCTCCCGGCCACCTTCCGCCGCACCCGGGGCAGGCGCCCTGGCCGAACTCCTGAGAGCCGCTCTGTGGTTGAGCGTGTGACCGGATAGCGCGGAGCGGCCGCCGCACCTCTCGGTGCGACGGCCGCCCGGGCTTCACAGGCCCATCACGCGTCAGTCGGCATTCCGCGAACGCCTCAGGTCCTGGGTCCGCTCGGCCGCGGACTCCTCCGACGACTTCGGCTTCCGCTGGTCCGAGCGCCGCTCGGCGGCACGGTCCTTGTTGCTCGACTTACGGTTCTGCGCCTTCGGCATGGTGACTCCCTATGTCTCGCCGAATGTTGCTTACCTGCCCAGTACCGCACCCCCGGCGACGGTTGGCGCCCGGACGTGGGCCGGTCGAGTGACGGGAGTATCACCCGGGGTGATGCCGGGGCCCGGGATCCGGGCGGGGACAGGGGCTCACGGCCGGATGCGCAGCACCTGCGGATCGTGGTCGCTGGCCTGGTCGGCGTACTCGGAGTTGAGGTGCACGATGTCGTAGTCGGCCCTGGTCAGATGCCGGCTGGTGAGCATGTGGTCCAGCACCTGCGAATTGCCGTTGTAGACATAGCCGTAGCGCTCCGCGACGGGCAGCTTGCCGACCAGGTCGGTGAGCACGCCCCCGTCGGTGAGCTGCTTCAGGGCCGGCGAGAACGGGTAGTCGTTGAGGTCGCCGGCGACCACCACATCGGCCCGGGGGTCCTTGGCCAGCAGGTCCTTGACGAAGGCGTTCACCAGCCCGGCCTGCGCCGTGCGCTGGGTCTCGGAGGACCGGGCCGGCGGCTGGAAGCGGCTGTCCAGGCTCTGGTCGCCGCCCTTGGAGTTGAAGTGGTTGGCGATCACGAACACCCGGCTTCCCGGGCGGCTGTTGAGCGAGAACTGGCCGACCAGCGGCTTGCGGCTGGTCTTCCACGCAGGGTCGGCGGGCGCGATCCGGCCGGGGGAGGCGGACAGCGCCGCCTTGCCGTGGTCGTCGACCACCTTCACCGGCGTGGTGGCGTCGCCGCCCTTGACGTCGGTGAAGGACACCCGCTCGGGGTTGAACAGGAACGCGACCCGGATGTTGCCCCCGGGCTGGCCGCCGTCCTGGTCGTTGACCGGGTCGATCTGCCGCCACTCGTACGCCGGGCCGCCGGCCGCCTTGACCGCGTCGGTCAGCTTCTTGAGGGTGGCCCCGGCGGTGACCACGCCGTCGTCGGTGGGGCCGTTGTCGTCCTGGACCTCTTCGAGGGCGACGACATCGGGCGCGGACAGGTTGCCGACCAGCGCCTTGGCGAGGCGGTCGAACTTGGCCTCGGGGGTCTTGGGGGAGAGGTTCTCGACGTTGTACGTGGCCACCGACAGCTCGTCGGGCCGCTGCTTGCGGGTGGTCTCCGGCGCCGGGCCGTGGTCGGCGAGCTCGCCCAGCTCGGTGGCCTGGAGGGTGTAGCCGCCGAAGCTGTCGTAGTCCAGCGGTCCGGCCGTGGTGCCGGTCAGCTCGTCGCCGACGTCGGCCACCGGGAACGGCCGCTGGTCGAAGGGGATCAGGGACGCCACCTTGACCCGGCCGCCGTTGGGGTCGGCGTACGAGCGGTAGAGGGTGCCGCCGCGCGCCGTGCGGTTGTGGCCCGGCTCGGCGGTCACCCACAGCTCGTGGTGGGTGTTGGTCGCACCGACGACCGGGGCGCCCTTGACCGCGACGCGCATCCCCTCCAGCGACTCGTAGCGGTCCAGCGCGTAGGAGGTGGGGCGGAGCTTGAGGCTCTCGATGCTCTTACCGCCCGCGTCGGGGGCGTAACGATTCGGCACGGAGGCCGGGTTGAGGGTGAAGGCGGCCGGCAGCGGCGCCTTCGCGGAGACGGTCTGCCAGGTCGCGTCGGTGATCTCGGTGACGGACTGCAGCCCGGCGTCCTTGCCGCCCGGGTAGTACTCGCTGACCGTGCCGGAGAAGGTGATCGCCTCGCCGACGGTCACCTTCGGCGTCTCCTTGCCCGTGAAGACGAAGACCGCCTCGCTGGTGGCCGGGTCGCGGTCCGGGTGCGGGTCCTGCACCCAGAAGCCGCGCGCCGAGCCGAACGAGCGGATCGCGGTGACCGTGCCGGGCACATCGCCGACCTTCGTGCCGGCCAGCGGGGATATTCGGGTGCTGCCCTGGATGTCGTGGATCCGGGTGCCGGCCGCGGAGGCCGACTGCGTGGCGGTCAGCAGCCCGCCGGCGAGGGCGGCGGCGGCCACCGCGCTGAGGGCGATCGGCCTGCGGAGCGGACGACGGGACGGCATGCATGCCTCCGAGGGGAAGTGGGGGGTGAACAGGGGGTGCCGCGGCGCTGTGCGCACGGACGCGGCACGGTGCGCGCTACGCGCGTCAATCTCCGGTGTGCGCAAGGGAGTTGTCAAGGTACTCGCGGTTACCGGCGGACGGCGCGGGGGTGAACCGTCCGAGATACGGAGAATTCCGTCTACGCTGGGGCGGCGCACTCCCCCAGCCACCGCTGGGAGGTACCCCCAGCCGCAGTCCGTACGAGGAGCTGAGCACCAGATGTCCGCAGACCGCCCGACCCTGCCGCCGGTGCGGCTGCACCCCGAAGCGGAGCTGGCCCGGGACGCGCTGAGCGCCCCGCTGATGGCCCGGGCCGCCCGGCTCGCCCGCTGGGCCGAGCGCGGTGTCCCGGTCGGTGCGGGCGGCGAGATCCTCCAGGAGTCGCTGGCCGCCGCCACCGAACTGCTCGGTCTCGCCGGCGACGAGGACGGCCCCGCCTACACCGCCGAGGCATGGCAGCTCGCGGTGGACACCGGGCTGGTCGAGATCGAGGAGATCGAAGAGACCGCGGCGGACGAGGACGGCGCCGAGGGGCCCGGTGACGCCGCGGTCGGCATCGCCACCCCGGGCGAGGAGCTGAACCTGCTCACCTCGGGCAGCCCGCAGGACGTCCTGGACATCTGGCTCTGCGGCATGGAGAGCGTGCTCGCCGACGCCGCCGCCCCGGACCTCGCCGAGATCGCCGAGCAGTTCGCCGAGGGCGGCGAACTGGACCTGGACTCGATCGACTGGAACCCGGAGGAGGAGGCCGAGCTGCTCAACGGCATCCTCGGCAACCTCTACCTCCTGACCGCCGTCGCCGAGGGCGCCGACCAGGACGTTCCGCTGCCCGCGCTGGCCGCCTCCCTCATCGTCCCGGACGATATGGACGAGCCCACCGACGACATCCTCGAAGAGGTCTCCGAGGCGATGATGCGCCTGGACGACCAGTTCCGGGTGCTGGAGCCGATCGGGCTGGTCGCCTACCGGCCCGTCGACGAGGCGCTCATCGAGGAGCTGGACGAAGCCGGCGAGACCGTCATCCCCCAAGGACCTCCGACAAGCTCCGGTCCAGGGGGGACCCCCATCGCCGAGCCGCTCACCGACGAGGACGTCTCCCGCTACGGCCTGGTCCGCCTCACCCCGCTCGGCGTCTACGCCGTACGCGCCCGGCTGCTGGACGCCGGCGCCGACGCCCCGGCGGTCGGCGACCTCACCGACAAGGGCGCCGAGGTCCTCCTCGACGCGCTGCCCGACTACCCCGAGGCGCTCGCCCAGTCCGAGTCCGAGCTCTGGCTCGCCGCCCGCACCCCGCTGGACGCCGCCCGCGATCTGCTCGCGGCCGCCCGCGGCGACGACGAGCACGCCCCGCACCGCCGGCTCGCCGCCCAGCAGACCCTCTCCCTGGTCTCGCCCGACGCCGAGGAAGCGCTGCGCGAGGTGCTCGACGACCGGCAGCTGGGCGGGCTGGCCCGGGTCTGGCTCGCCGAGCGCGCGCTGCCCGGCATCCCCGAGCCGTCCCAGGAGATGATCTTCTGGCTGACGGTGGACACCCTCGCGGCGCAGCTGGGCAGCGCCGACGAGGGCGCCGAGGCCGAGCTGCGCGACCTCGTCCAGGGCCTGACCGACCAGCACAGCGGGTTCTTCGACAGCGCCTGGCGGGTCGACCACCCGGCCACCGCCGAGGTCCTGGAGGCCATGGGCCGTCTGCACCCCGACAAGAAGGCCGCCAAGGAGGCCCGCAAGGCCGCGTTCAAGGCACGTTCGCGCCGGTCGGACTGATCGCGCGGGGCCGGGCCGGCGGCGCTCGCGCCGGGGGCCCGCCGGGTGGTGATCCACCGGGCGGGCCCCCGGCCGCTTTCCGACGGGCCGCAACCGCTCCCTGGATGTCGCGCCGTGTTCAGCTGGAGTTCGACGGCGCACGAAAGCGTGTGCGCGCAGGAACAAGGGGAGCAGAACCGGCCATCTGGGAGATGACAATGCCGCTCACGCGCAGAGACTTCGCCAAACGTTCCGCCCTCACCGGCGCCGGGGTCGCGCTGGCCGGCAGCGTCGGCGTGCTGGCCACCGCGCCGGGAGCCATCGGTGAGGAGGCCCCCGACGGCGCGCCGGACGGCACCTCGGACGGTCAAGGCCATCGGATCGGCTACGGACCGCTGGTCGAGGACCCCGACGGCATCCTCGCGCTGCCCGCCGGCTTCTCGTACCGGATCATCACCCGCTCCGGCGTCACCAAGCTCGACAGCGGTGAGACCACCCCCTCCAACCACGACGGCACCGGCACCTTCGAGGGCCACCGCGGCACCACCCTCCTGGTCAACAACCACGAGCTGAAGGGCCCGCGCGCCGACTGGCCGCACCCGGTGCCGCTGGCCGAAGGACTGGTCTACGACCCGGCGGCGTCCGGCGGCTGCACGGTCGTCGAGGTCGCCAAGGACGGCACCCCGGTCGGCGAGTGGGTCGGCGTCGCCGGTACGTCCACCAACTGCGCGGGCGGCACCACCCCTTGGGGCACCTGGCTCACCGGCGAGGAGACCGAGGACCGGGCCGGCGAGCACGGCATGACCAAGGACCACGGCTACGTCTTCGAGGTCGACCCCTACGACCGCCGGGCCGGCCGCGACCCCAAGCCCCTCAAGGCGCTGGGCCGTTACGCCCACGAGGCCGTCGTCGTCGACCCCAAGCGCGGCCACCTCTTCCTGACCGAGGACGCCGCCGGCCCCAACGGCCTGTTCTACCGCTGGACCCCGCCGCACGGCTTCCGCCACGGCCGCGGACAGCTGCGCTCGCTGGCCGCCGACGCCGGTGTGCTGGAGGCATTCAAGTGCTTCGACTCCGGCGGCCGGTTCGTCGACGACCTCTCGCGCGCCACCAAGACCGGCACGGTCTACGGCGTCGACTGGGTCGAGGTCCCCGACCGCGACGCGCGGACGGTCTCGGTGCGCAAGCAGTTCAAGGACGGCGAGGTCACCCGCGCCCGCAAGCTGGAGGGCCTGTGGTGGGCGGACGGCGGCGCGTACGTCGTGTCCTCCTACGCCCGTGCGGAGAGCCCCCTCCAGCACGACGGACAGGTCTGGTTCTACGACCCGCGGCGGCGGACCCTGACCCTGAAGGTGCTGCTGGGCGTCAACCCCGACCCCTCCAAGGACGGCGCGTTCGACGGCCCCGACAACATCACCGTCTCGCCCTACGGCGGACTGATCATCGCCGAGGACGGCGAGGGCGTACAGCACCTCTTCGGGGCCACCGACGACGGCCGGACCTACCCGATCGCCCGCAACGACCTCAACATCGGCACCCCTGAGAAGCCGGAGTTCAGCGAGTTCACCGGCCCCGTCTTCTCCCCGGACGGGCGGACGCTGTTCGCCAACATCCAGGACCCCGGCATCATGCTGGCCATCACCGGGCCCTGGAAGCGCCAGCGCCGCCGCTAGCCGGGCCCCGACGGCCGGGCAGCCGGGCTCAGCCCGCCCCGGCCGTCAGCACGTAGTAGTCCAGCAGACCGGTCTCGTACGCCGTGAGATAGCGGCGCGCCCACCGGTCCCGGGGCTGAAGCTGCTGGGCCAGATAGCGGTCGTACGGCTCCCAGACCCCGTCGCCGATCGCCCGGACCCGGACGTCCCGCAGACCCGCCGCGGCCAGCGCCGAGGCGACCTCGTCGACCACGTGCGGGACGTCCAGGCCCTCGGCGTACGGCGGCAGCAGCTCGGGCAGGACCCGGGCGGCCTCCCGGCTCCGGGCGAAGAACGTCGTCAGCGCCAGCCGGCCGCCGGTGCGCAGCACCCGCGCCGCCTCCCGGGCGAACCCGGACAGCTCACGGAAGTGCTGGGCGGCCTCGACGGAGTACAGCAGGTCGACACAGTCGTCGGGGAGCGGGATCCGCTCGGCGGCGCCCAGCACGAAGTCCAGCCGGCCGGCGTGCCCCGCGGGCCCGCCCAGCAGCGAGGCGTTGGCCTCCCGGGCGCGGGCGATCTGGTCCGGGTGGGCGTCCAGGCCGATGACCGAGCCCAGCGCGAACTCCCGCAGCGCCAGCGCGCAGCCCAGCCCGCGCCCGCAGCCGACCTCCAGGGCGGCGCGGCCCGCCGGCCGGTCGAAGGTGCCCAGCACCAGGCGGTAGAGGTCCTCCTCGCTGCGCACCCGGTCGGCCTCGGTCAGCGGCCGGCCGTCGATGTCCGCCAGCCCCGCCCAGTAGCCGAAGTTGATGAAGCCGCCGGCGAAGGCCGGGACGGTGCTCAGGTCCAGCTCCCCGTAGATCTGCGCGACCCGCTCGGGAAGTTCCGGCGGCTCGGGGCCGTCCGGGTGATCCGCGGGTCCGGCTGCGCCGGCCGGCGGCGGCTGCTGCGCCATCGAACGCTCCTCGTGCGGGCTCCGCGGTGGGGGCGGGGAATCTTGCGGGCGTACGGACGTTGAAGCAGAGGTGGTGAGCTCGACGATACGGACGACACAATTCTCGATCCTGGACCGTTCCCGCACCAGGGAAGGCCATCCGGAGGCGGCGGCGCTGCGCGACACGGTGGACCTGGCGCGGCGCGCCGAAGAGCTGGGCTACCACCGCTTCTGGGTCTCCGAGCACCACAGCGTGCCCGGGGTCGCCGGCTCCGCGCCCACGGTCCTGGCCGCCGCGGTGGCCTCGGCGACCTCTACCATCCGGGTCGGCACCGGCGGCGTGATGCTGCCCAACCACCGGCCGCTGGTGGTCGCCGAGCAGTTCGGGGTGCTGGAGTCGCTCTTCCCCGGCCGGATCGACCTGGGCCTGGGCCGGTCGGTGGGCTTCACCGACGGCATCCGCCGCGCGCTGGGCGCCGGGAAGGACGCCACCGACGACTTCGCCGACCGGCTCGCCGAGCTCCTGGGCTACTTCACCGGCACCCAGACCGCCCATCCGCAGGTCCACGCCCGCCCCGCCGAGGGCCTGCGGATCCCGGCCTTCGTCCTGGCCACCGGCGCCGGTGCGCGGGTGGCCGCGGCGGCCGGGCTGGGCCTGGTCATCGGGGACCTCCGGGGCCGGCAGCGGATGCTGGACGCCATCGACGCCTACCGGCAGGAGTTCCGTCCCTCGGCCCTCTGGGAGCGGCCGTATGTGGTGCTCTCCCAGACGGTGGCCGTGGCCGGCACCGCGGAGCGGGCGCGCCGGCTGCTGCTGCCGGAGGCCCGCTCGATGGCGTACTCCCGCACCCACGGCGTCTTCCCGCCGCTGCGGCCCGCCGAGGACGGCCCGGCCGTGGCCGCCCTGCCGGAGCGCGAGCGCGGCTTCTACGAGGAGGCCCTGCGCGGGCAGATCCACGGCACACAGGAGCAGGTCGCCGATGCCCTCGGCGCGCTGCTCGACCGCAGCGCCGCGGACGAGGTGCTGGTGACGACCAGCACCTACGAGCGCGCCGCGCTGCTGGAGTCCTACGAGCGGCTGGCCCGGGTGGCGGGGCTTCCCGCCCGGCCCGCCGGACCGGCGCTCACAGCGCCTGCCCGGCCGGCTTGACCATCCCGCGCACCGTCCGGGCGTCGACGAACTCGCCCATCGCCGTCATCTCCCACTCGCCGGAGAACTGGCGGATGAGCTTGGCCATCATCACGCCCGTGCGGGGCTCGGAGTGGGTGAGGTCGAAGCGGACCAGCTCCTCGCCGCTCTGCGCGTCCAGCAGGCGGCAGTATGCCTTGGCGACGTCGGAGAACTTCTGGCCGGAGAAGGAGTTCACGACGAAGACCAGGCCGGTCACCTCCGGCGGGACGCCGCCGAGGTGGACGGTGATGGCCTCGTCGTCGCCGGCGCCCTCGCCGGTGAGGTTGTCGCCGGAGTGCTGGATGGCGCCGCCGAGGATCATCAGCTTGCCGAAGAAGCAGTTGTCGATCTTCTTGCGGTCGGGTCCGTAGGCGATGACGGAGGCGTCCAGGTCGATGTTCTTGCCGCGGAAGGCGGGCTCCCAGCCGAGGCCCATCCGGACCGAGGTGAGCAGCGGCCGGCCTCCCTTGACCAGCGAGACGGTCTGGTTCTTCTGGAGGCTGACCCGCCCCTTGTCGAGGTTGATCTTGCCGGAGCCGGGCGCGGGGGCGGCGGCCGCCGGCGGCGGGGCCACCGGGGCCGGGGCGCCGGCCGGCGGTCCCCACTGACCGGCGGGGGCCGGGGGAGCGGGCGGCGCGGCGGGGGCCGCCGGGGCGGCCGGGGGAGCCTGCGGGGCCGCGGCGGGCGCGGCCGGCTCCTCCACGCTGACGCCGAAGTCGGTGGCGATACCGGCCAGCCCGTCGGCATAGCCCTGGCCGACCGCGCGCACCTTCCAGGCGCCGTTGCGGCGGTAGATCTCGACGACCACCAGCGCGGTCTCGGTGCCCAGCCGGGGCGGGGTGAAGGTGGCGAGGGTGCTGCCGTCGTCGGCGTTGCGCACCGTGCCGGTCGGCTCCGTGCCGGCGAAGGTGGCGCCGGGGGTGTCCAGGCTCGCGGTGACCACGATCTTCTCGATGCCGTCGGGGACGGCGGCGGTGTCCACCGTGATGGTGTCACCGCCGCCGGCCGCCGCGGAGTGGGTCACGCCCGGTCCGGCGGGCTGGTTGTAGAACACGAAGTCGTCGTCGGAGCGCACCTTGCCGTCGGCGGCGAGCAGCAGGCCCGACACATCCAGCCGCACGGGGGCGGTGACGTCCACCGCGACCCGCGCGGCGGTGAGCGGGAGGTTCGAGCCAGGATTCATAGCGGTCATGCCACCACCAACGATCGGCTCGCCTTTGCGGTTCCATTACCTGCGGCCGGACGGCGGCCCGGGCCGGCCGTCATCGCTCGCGGGAGTTGCCGAAGAGCAGCCGGTAGGCGATCAGCAGGACCAGGGCCCCGGCGATCGAGGCGATCCACATGGACGGCTCGCCGAAGTCCTTCGGAATCGGGCGGTGCAGGAACTTCGTGGACAGCCAGCCGCCGATGAAGGAGCCCACGATGCCGATCAGGGTCGTGCCGACCAGTCCGCCCGGGTCCCGTCCCGGCAGCAGGACCTTGGCGATGACGCCCGCGATCAGCCCCAGTACGAGCCAGCTGACGATGCCCATGATGCGTTCCTCGTTCCTGCGCGGAGTGTGGGTACGTACACCAGGACGCCACCCGGGCGGGCGGGGTTCCGTGCCGTGGCGCGGGCCACGTGCGGATCCGGCCGCGGCGCGGCGGCCGGATCGAGGCCCGGGTCAGTACGGCCACCGGGGCGGATCGGTGCAGAAGACGCCGCCGAGGTGGGCGTGTTCGGGGGAGCCGGGATCCAGTTCGCCCTGGGCGGCGACGAGTTGCGCGGCGTACGGCTCGGAGTCGTCCCGCGGCTCGTAGCCCAGGGCGCGGGCGGTCGACAGGTCCCACCACAGGCGGGTGTTGGCGGAGGAGCCGTAGACGACGCGGTGGCCGACGTCCGGTGCGGTGAGCGCGGCGTGCAGCAGCCGGGCGCAGTCGGCCGGGCTGAGCCAGATCGACAGCATCCGCACCGAGGTCGGTGCGGGGAGGCAGGAGCCGATGCGGATCGAGACGGTCTCGATGCCGTGCAGGTCCCAGTAGAGCGAGGCGAGGTCCTCGCCGAACCCCTTGGACAGGCCGTAGTAGGTGTCGGGGCGGCGCGGGGTGTCGACGGGGATGGCGGCGGATCCGTCGGCGGGGCGCGGGGTGAAGCCGACGGCGTGGTTGGAGGAGGCGAAGACGATCCTTTTGACGCCGGCCTCGCGCGCCGCCTCGTAGAGGTGGTAGGTGCCCTCGATGTTGGCGCGCAGGATCTTCTCGAACGGGGCCTCCAGGGAGATCCCCGCGAAGTGGACGACGGCGTCGACGCCGCGTACGGCCTCGCGCAGCGCCTCCTTGTCGGCCAGGTCGGCGGTGATGACGTCCTCGTCGCCGGTCGCGTCGTCGATGGCACGCCGGTCGAGGAGGCGCAGCCGGTAGCCGTAGGGCGGCAGCAGTTCGCGCATCAGGGTGCCGAGCCCTCCGGCGGCGCCGGTGAGCAGGACGGTGCGGGGTGCGGTCATGGGTGGGAACTCCTCCGGCTGGGTGGCGGGACGGCCCGGGGCGCGGCGTCGTACGTGCCGCGGGACCGCCGCGCGGCGAGGCGGTCTGCGCGGCAAGGCTATGTCCACGAACGGAATTCAGATGGCTGGACAGAGCCTGCTGGGCGGGATCGCCGCCGGTCAAGACGGTTGACGGACCGGGTAAATCCGCTTGCGGGGCGGCAGTTGTGGACTCTTGACCCGTGGCGGACGGCTGCTCTAGCGTGGCCAAGTTCAGAGATATGGACGCAGATCAGAAACATGCACGAGCATGTGAGGGAGAGTCCGTGATCGCACACCCTCCGCCGGCCACCGCTGGGAGGCGCCCCCGGCTCGCCGACCGCCTCGACGGACCGCTGTTCTTCCCCGTGACCGCGTACGCGCCCGACGGCGCCCTGGACCTGACGGTCTTCCGGGCGCACGTCCGGGCCGGCGTCGACGCGGGCGCGGCCGCCGTCTTCGCCTGCTGCGGCACCGGCGAGTTCCACGCGCTCACCCCCGAGGAGTTCGCCGACTGCGTCGCGGCCGCGGTCCAGGAGGCCGCCGGACGCGTCCCCGTCGTCGCCGGTACGGGCTACGGCACCGCGCTCGCCGCCCACTTCGCCCGCCTCGCCCGCGAAGCCGGCGCCGACGGGCTGCTCGCCATGCCGCCCTACCTCGTCGTCGCCGACCAGGACGGGCTGCTGCGGCACTACACCGAACTCGCCGCCGCCGCCCGGCTCCCGGTCATCGTCTACCAGCGCGACAACGCCGTCTTCACGCCCGCCACCGTCGCCGCCCTGGCCGCGACCCCGGGCATCATCGGCCTCAAGGACGGCCTGGGCGACCTCGATCTGATGCAGCGCATCATCAGCGCCGTCCGCACCGACGCCCCCGACGAGGACTTCCTCTACTTCAACGGCCTGCCCACCGCCGAACTCACCGTCCCCGCCTACCTGGGCCTGGGCGTGCGCCGGTACTCCTCCGCCGTCTTCGCCTTCGCCCCCGAGATCGCCCTCGCCTTCCATCGGGCGCTGGCCGCCGCCGACGACGACACCGTCAACCGGCTGCTCGACGGCTTCTACCGGCCACTGGTCGAACTGCGCAACCAGGGCCGCGGATACGCCGTATCGCTGGTCAAGGCGGGCGTACGGCTGCGCGGCCTGGACGTCGGCACGGTCCGGCCCCCGCTCGGCGAACCGGCCCCCGCGCACATCGAGGAGCTGGCCGGGCTGATCGACCGCGGTCTGGCCCTGGCCGCCCGGGCGCCCGGAGCCGGCGCCTGATGCGCACCGCCACCTTCCTCTGCCCCTGGAGCCCACGCACCCCCTAGGGGACCCCCGTGCGGGCCCCGCCCCGCCCCAGCCCCCGGCCGCACCCTCACCCCGGCCGGACGAACCCGCACTCGTACGCCGCGATCACCGCCTGGGTCCGGTCCCGCACCCCGAGCTTGGCCAGCACCCCGGCCACATGCGTCTTCACCGTGGCCGGCCCCACCCCCAGCCGCTCGGCGATCTCGGCGTTCGTCAGCCCGGCCGTCATCTGCCGCAGCACCGCCCGCTCCCGCTCGGACAACCGGGCCCGCAGCGTCCGTACCGCGTCCTGCGAGGCCCGCTCCCCGGCGTGCCGGGCGGCCAGACCGCGCACCGCCGCCGGGAACAGCAGCGAGTCGCTGCGCGCCACCAGCCGTACGGCCTGGACCAGATCCTCCGCCCCGGACCGCTTGAGCAGGAACCCGCTGGCGCCGGCCCGCAGCGCGTCGTACACATAGGCGTCGTTCTCGAAGGTCGTCACGACGATGATGCGCGGCGGCTCGGCCATCCCGGCGAGCACCTGCTCGGTCGCGCGGATGCCGTCGATCTCCGGCATCCGCACGTCCATCAGCACGATGTCCGGGCGCAGTTCACGGATCAGCGGCACCGCCTCCGCGCCGGTCGCCGCCTCGCCCACGACCTCCATGTCGGCCTCGGCGCCCAGGATCGCGCGCAGCGCCGTACGCACCATCCGCTCGTCGTCGGCGAGGACGATGCGCAGCGTACGCGGCTGTTCGCGTCCGCTGCCGCGGCCGTCGCCGCAGGTGTCGCAACCGCTGCCGCCGTCCTCGCCCTCGCCGTTCGTGCGGCCTTCCTCGTCTCGCGTCGTGGTCATGTCCGCGCCCCCTGTCTCCCGTCCTCCGGTCTCCCGGCGTACCTCTCGGTGCCCCTACGGCCGTACGTCGCCGCGCGCACCGCGCTCCCTCCCCGCCAGCGGGAGCCGGGCCGCCAGCCGCCAGACGCCGTCCTGCGGCCCGGCCGCCGCCTCGCCGCCCAGCAGCCGGGCCCGCTCGGCGATCCCCAGCAGCCCGCGGCCCCCGCCCGTACGGGGCGCCGGGACCGCCGAGCCGGGCGCCGGGCCGGCCACCGGCCCGCTCACCGGGTTCTCCATCCGCAGGGTCAACTCCCGCTCGGTGCGGTGCACATACAGCTCCACAGGTACCGGACCGGCGTGCCGCAGCGCATTGCTCAGGCCCTCCTGCACGATCCGGTACGCCTCCCGCGAGACCATCGGCGGCAGGCCCTGGCACCGCCCCTCCACCGTCGCCTCGACCCGGACGCCCGCCGCGCGGGTCCGTTCGAGCAGCGCCGCCAGCCCGTCCAGGGTGGGCGCGGGCGCCGCCGGATCGCTGCCGTCCTCCTCGCGCAACAGGCCCAGTACGGTGTCCAGTTCGGCGACCGCGTCACGGGTGGTGTCCTCGATGGCGGCCAGCGCCTGCCGGGCGAACTCCGGGTCGGTGTCCAGTACCCGGCGGGCCGCGCTCGCCTGCAGGGTGACCGCGCTCAGCGCATGCCCCACCGAGTCGTGCAGCTCGCGGGCCAGCCGGTTGCGGGTCGCCAGATCGGCGGCCCGGCGCTCGGCGGCGGCCAGCCGGTCGGCGGGCGTGGGCCCCAGCAGGACCGGCGCCAGACGGGCCATCAGCTGCCCGCCTCCCCAGGACGTGCCGACCACCAGAGCCAGCAGCGCCAACCCGGCGAGCGGGCCGAGCACGCCGGGGAAGGACGCCTGCCAGGCCGGGAAGCCGCGCTGGAGATCCGTCGAGAACGGCAGGATCATCAGGGATATCGCGGCCGGCGGCGCGGCCAGCGACATCCCGCTGACGATCCCGCCGGCCGCGTTGTGCACCAGGAACCACAGCGCGGTGCGCCGCCGGGCGGTCCACGCGTACCCCGGCTCGTCGGCCAGCAGCTCTCCGGGCACACCGCAGAACGTCCGTACGGCGCCCGCCGCCATGGACCGCGCCGGTGCGAAGACCAGCCCGGCCAGCCAGGCCAGGGGCAGGGCGGCGCCGAACGCCAGGAACTGGGTCACGGCGTCGCGGTAGGGGTCGGCGCCGTCCACGACCAGCGACAACAGCACCGATGTCACCAGGAAGTACGGCATGAGGATGGCGCCGCCGATCACCAGATGGACCCAGCGCAGGGCGTGTCGCCGCAGCCGCTTCAGCCGCACCGCACGGCTCCGGACCCGGCCCTGGACCCGGACTCGGCCCCTGACCCGGCCGCGCGCTCGGCCGGGCGCTCGGCCGGGCGCTCCGCGGAGAAGTGGGCGCCCGCGCCGGCCACCAATATCCCGGTGATCATCTGCACAGAGTAGGCGAGCGTCATCAGCGGCGTGGGCACGGTCCGAACGGTCATGGGACCACTCTTGCGGCGCCGCCGCCCGCGCACCTCGGCCGCGCAGACGAACCGCCTCCGCCGTACGGGGGAGGAAGCCCCCGGCAGTGCGGCGGAGCCGAGCGCCGGACGGCATCCGTGGGGTGAGCGCCGTGCGGCTCCCTCAGGTCACAGCCGTCGGGTGGCGAGCGTCAGCCGGTCGCGGGCGTCGAAGAGCATGTCCTTGATCATCTGCTCGTGGTCCGGGGTCAGCCGGGCCACCGGCACCGAGCAGCTGATCGCGTCCCGGGCCGGGGTGCGGTAGGGGATCGCGACGCCGAAGCAGCGCAGGCCCAGGGTGTTCTCCTCGCGGTCGACCGCGTAGCCCTGCTCGCGCACCGCGTGCAGCTCCTCGATCAGCTCCTCGCGGTCGGTGATGGTGTGTTCGGTCAGCTGCGCGAGGGTCGCCGGCAGCAGCGCCCGTACCTGGTCGTCGGTGTACGTCGCGAGCAGCGCCTTGCCCAGCGCGGTGGAGTGCGCGGGCAGCCGCCGGCCGACCCGGGTGAAGGGGCGCAGATAGTGCTGCGACTGGCGGGTGGCGAGGTAGACGACGTTGGTGCCGTCCAGCCGGGCGAGGTGGATGGTCTCGGTGGTGTCGTCGGAGAGCCGGTCCAGTGTCGGCCGGGCCGCCGCCACCACCTCGTCGCCGTCGATGTACGACGTGCCGACCAGCAGCGCGCGCACGCCGATGCCGTAGCGGGTGCCGGTCGCGTCCGTCTCGACCCAGCCCAGGTCGACGAGGGTGCGCAGCAGCATGTAGAGGCTGGACTTGGGGTAGCCCACGGCTTCCTGGACGGAGGCGAGCGAGTGCATACCGGGGCGGCCCGCGAAGTACTCAAGCAACTCGACCGTCCGCACCGCGGACTTGACCTGGGATCCACCGGTATCGGCAGCTGACATCGCCCTTGACCCCTCTGTTCGGACAGCCATAGAGTCCCAGATGTTCAATATCCGGGATGAAGTTCAGCATATCGAACGATGTCCGGTGCGCTGCACGGCGCGATGGCCCGGGAGCGGCCGGGACACCCGCCGCGCACCCCGGGACGGAGCGGCCCGGAACAGCACAACGGCCCAGGACGACGCGGCACGGCAGCACTCGGGAGGAATGCACGGTGGCAGCGGCATCAGCAGCACCAGTCTGGAGTGTCGACCCCCGAACCGGGAAGCGGCGGGAGCAGGTTGCGGTGGAGGCCACAGCCGACGAGGTGGACGCAGCGGTCCGCGCGGCGCACGCCGCCCGGGGCGCGCTCGCCGAGCGAGCCGTGCGCGCCGCCCTGCTGCGCCGCGCCGCCGAGCTGCTCGACGAGGCCGGCGAGGCGGTCATCGAGGCCGCCGACGCCGAGACCGCGCTCGGCCCCGGCCGCCTCACCGGCGAACTCGGCCGCACCACCTACCAGTTGCGGGCCTTCGCCGACGTGGTCGAGGACGGCGCGTTCCTCGACGTACGGATCGACCGCGCCGACCCCGCCCTCACCCCGCCGCGGCCCGACCTGCGCCGCTACAAGATCCCGCTGGGCCCGGTCGCGGTCTACTCCGCCAGCAACTTCCCGCTCGCCTTCTCCGTGCCCGGCGGCGACACCGCCAGCGCCCTCGCGGCCGGCTGCCCGGTCGTGGTCAAGGCGCACCCCGACCACCCCGCCACCTCCGAGCTGTGCGCCGCGCTGCTGCGCCGGGCCGCGTCCGAGACCGGCCTGCCGGACGGTGTGGTGAACCTGGTGCACGGATTCCAGGCCGGTATCGACCTGATCCGCCACCCGCTGATCGCCGCGGCCGGTTTCACCGGCTCGGTACGCGGCGGCCGCGCCCTGTACGACGCGGCCGCGGCCCGCCCGCGCCCGATCCCCTTCCACGGCGAACTGGGCAGCCTCAACCCGGTCGTGATCACCGAGGCCGCGGCGGACGAGCGCGCCGAGCAGATCGGCGCGGGGCTGGCCGGCTCGATGACGCTGGGCGTCGGCCAGTTCTGCGTCAAGCCCGGCCTGGTCCTGGCGCCCGACGGCGAGCCCGGCGACCGGCTGCTGAAGTCGCTGACCGCCGCGGTCAGCGACACCGAGGCCGGAGTGCTGCTCGACCACCGGATGCGCCGGGCGTTCCTCGACGGCGTCGGCGCCCGCGCCGGGCTCCCGGACGTCGCGGCACCGGTGACCCCCGGCGCGGGCGGCGAGCACACCGTCAGCGCCGGCTTCCTCACCGTCCCCGCCGCCCGCCTCGCCACCGAAGGGCCGCACGACCTCCTCCTGGAGGAGTGCTTCGGCCCGATCACCGTGGTCGCCCGCTACGCCGACGAGGCCGAGATCGGCGCCGTTCTCGCCCGGCTCCCCGGCAACCTCACCGCGACGCTGCAGCTCGGCGAGGCGGAAGGAGCCGGCAACGACGGCGCCGGGCGCGGCGCCCGGCTGCTGGCCGAGGTCACCCCGCTCGCCGGCCGCGTCGTCGTCAACGGCTGGCCGACCGGCGTCGCGGTCGCCCCCGCCCAGCACCACGGCGGCCCCTATCCGGCCACCACCTCCACCTCCACCTCCGTCGGCGGCACCGCCGTCGAACGCTGGCTGCGCCCCGTCGCCTACCAGGACACCCCGCCCGCGCTGCTGCCGCCCGAGCTGCGCGAGGACAACCCGCTCGGCCTGCCGCGCCGGGTGGACGGCCGGTCCTAGGGCGGGTAGGTCTGCACAGCGTGTACCCCGCCCCGGACGAGGCCGCCCTGAAGGTCCGCGCCGCCACCCGCGCGGACCTGGAGGCGATCGCCGCCCTGGACACCGGCGCCCGCGCCGCCCACCACCGCGCGCGCCACCCCGGCACCCCCTTCGACGCCCCGGCCGAGCACACCCGCTGCCGCCGCGCGTGGTCCCGCGCCCTGCACCGCGACGACACCCCCGTGCTCTGCGCCGTACGGCACGGCACGGTCCTCGGCGCCGCCGCCTACCGCGGCCAGCACACCCGGGCCACCGCCAAGCCCGGCCAGGACACCCGTGCCACCGTCAAGCTCGACCAGCTCCACGTCGACCCCGCGCACTGGGGCACCGGCGTCGGCCGGGCCCTGCACACCGCCTGCCTGCACGCCTGGCGCGGGGCCGGATTCGGCCGCGCCGTCCTCGACGTCCGCTGGCACAACCACCGCGCCCGCGGCTTCTACGCCCGCCTCGGCTGGCGTCCCGACTGCCGCCCCGCCCCCGACGCCACCCACCTCACCCTGAGGCTGGACCTGGCTCCCGGCGCGCCCCCGCCGCCGGGGAGCCCTCCCGCCGCGCGATGATCTGCAGCCGCTCGGCCGTCCGCCCGTCCAGCGTCGCCACCGAACCGGTCCGCTCCGCCACCACACCGAAGCCCGCCGCCCGCACCAGGGCGCGCAGCCACTGCGGCGGATGATGCCGGAACACCCCGCCGTCCGGCATCTCGAACACCCCGTACGTGCCGTAGCGCCCGGCGAAGCGCGCATACCGCTCCTGGTTGAGCGTGTCGTCCTGCACCGGCACATCGCTCAGATACAGCACCCCACCGGGCCGCACCAGCCGCCCCAGCTCCCCGACGATCGCCGACTGGTCCGCGTCCCGGGGAACGCAGGTGAGCACCGCGAACAGCAGCGCCGCGTCGAACGAGCCGTCCTCGAACGGCAGCGGGAACCCCGCCCACCGCATCAGATCCAGCTCCGGATGCTCCCGCCGCCCCCGCGCGATCAGCGCCGCCGAGACATCCACCCCGCGCACCCGGCGGTAGCCGAGCCCGGCCAGCTCTGCGGTCAGCCGCCCGTAGCCGCAGCCGTAGTCCAGCACCCGCGCGCCGCGCGGCAGGTACGCCGTGAGCAGCTCCGGATCGAGCGGATGGGTGAAGGTCTTGGCCGACCCGGTCGTCTCCCAGAACCCGAGGAAATCCTGTGGCGAGGTCATGCCCGGACGGTACCCGCGGAATAGCCCGTCGCCCCGCGTGGTTGAGCGCAGGACACCCCCGAGACGGAAAGTCAGCTCATGCGCGTCGAAATCTGGTCCGACATCGCCTGCCCTTGGTGCTACATCGGCAAGGCCCGCTTCGAGGCCGGGCTCGCCGCGTTCGCGCACCGCGACACCGTCGAGGTGGTGCACCGCTCCTTCGAGCTGGACCCGAAGGCCCCGGCCCCCACGGACATCGCCGTCCTCGACATGCTCGCCGCGAAGTACGGCGTGAGCCGCGCGCAGGCCGAGGCGATGGAGGCCCGGGTCGCCGAGGCGGCCGCGGCGGAGGGGCTGGACTACCGCTCCGACCGCATCCACGGCAACACCTTCGACCTGCACCGGCTGCTGCACGCCGGCAAGGCGCACGGCGTCCAGGACGCGCTGCTCGACGCCTTCTACCGCGCCAACTTCGCCGAGGCCCGCCCGCTCGGCGACCCCGCCGTCCTCCGTGAGATCGCGGTCGGCGCCGGGCTGCCCGAGCAGGAGGCCGACCGGGTGCTCGCCGACCCGGCCGCGTACGCCGCGGAGGTCCGCGCCGACGAGCGCGAGGCCGCCGAGCTGGGCGCCACGGGCGTGCCGTTCTTCGTCATCGACCGCCGCCTGGGCGTCTCCGGCGGCCAGCCCGCCGAGGTCTTCCGGCAGGCCCTGGAGCGGGCGCACGAGGAGTCGGCGGTGCGGATCCTGCCGGCCGGCGACGCGGAGGTCTGCGGGGACGACGGCTGCGCCGTTCCCGGGAAGTGAGCACGGGCCGGCCACCGAAAGGCCGTGGACGGCGCGGGCCCGCGCCCCGCACAGTGGGATCATGCAGCGACGTGAGCCACTCGGCGGGGCGGAATTCGCGCCCGAGACGACCTATCTGAACTCCGCGTCCAGCGGACTCCTCCCACGGCGCAGCGCGGCGGCCCTGCGCGCGGCGGTGGAGGAGTCCGCCTCCTACGGCACCATGGGGCGCGACTACTTCGCCGCCCCCGACGCGGCCCGCGCCGCCTTCGCCCGGCTGCTGGACGTCCCCGCCGAGCGCGTGGCCGTCGGCAGTTCGGTCGCGGTGCACTCCGCCCTGATCGCCGCCTCCCTCCCACCGGGCTCCGAAGTCCTCGCCCCCGAGGGCGACTTCAGCTCGCTGGTCAATCCGCTCGGCACCCACCCCCACGTCAAGCTGCGCACCGTGCCGCTGGAGGCGCTCGCCGACGCGGTGCGCCCCGGTACCGCGCTCGTCGCGTTCAGCGCCGTGCAGTCCCTCGACGGCCGGATCGCCGACCTGGCGGCCGTACGGGAGGCGGCCCGGGCCCATGGGGCGCGCACCTTCCTCGACGCCACCCAGGCCGCCGGCTGGCTGCCGCTGCGCGCCGGGGACTTCGACTACCTCGTCAGCGGTGCCTTCAAATGGCTGCTGTGCCCGCGCGGTACGACCTTCCTGGCGTTCGGCGGCGACGCGTCCGAGGACTCCGGCTGGCCGGCCGCGCGGCACGCCGGCTGGGTGGCCGGGGAGGACCTCGACGAGTCCACCTACGGCCTGATCACGCCGGCCGCCACCGCCCGGCGCTTCGACGAACCGCACGCCCACTTCTCCTACGTGGCCGCCGAGCACTCCCTCGCGCTCGTCGAGGAACTGGGCGTGCCCGCGGTCCATGCCCACAACACCCATCTCGCCGCGTACTACCGCGAAGGGCTCGCCGCCCGCGGCCTGACGCCCCGTCCCGCGCCCGGTTCGGCGATCGTCTCCACCCCCGGACTTGCCGGCGCGGAGCGCCGCCTGGCCGAGGCGGGGGTGCGGATCTCGGTGCGCGGCGGACTGCTCCGCGCCGCCTTCCACCTCTACAACTCGACCGACGACGTCGACCGGCTGCTGTCGCTGCTGGCATAGCGACGGCGCGGCCGCCGCACAGACCCTGCTGTGCGGCGGCCGCGCCATCGGTACCGCCCTGTGCCGTACCGCCCTGCTGCACCGGCCGTGACTACTTCACCGGCGTGAAGTCCCGCGCCCCGATGTACTCCGGGCGCCGGACCGGAGCCGCGAACGGCTCCACCGCCGCGTTCTCCACGCTGTTGAACACGATGAAGACGTTGCTGCGCGGGTACGGCGTGATGTTGTCGCCCGAGCCGTGCATGGCGTTGCAGTCGAACCACGTCGCCGAACCGGCCTTGCCGGTGAACAGCTTGATGCCGTGCGCGTCCGCCATCTTCGTCAGCGCCTCGTCCGACGGCGTGCCGGCGTCCTGCATCTGCAGCGACTTCTTGTAGTTGTCCTTCGGCGTCTCGCCCGCACAGCCCAGGAAGTGCTGATGCGAGCCGGGCAGGATCATCAGGCCGCCGTTGGTGTCGTAGTTCTCCGTCAGCGCGATCGAGACCGACACGGTGCGCATGTTCGGCAGACCGTCCTCGGCGTGCCAGGTCTCGAAGTCCGAGTGCCAGTAGAAGCCGGAGGCACCGAAGCCGGGCTTCACATTGATCCGCGACTGGTGGACGTAGACGTCCGAGCCGAGGATCTGACGGGCACGGCCGACCACACGCGGGTCGGAGACCAGCGTGGCGAACACCTCGCTGATCTTGTGCACCTCGAACACGGACCGGACGCTGTGCGACTTGGGCTCGACGATGGCGCGCGGGTCGGTGCGCATCTCGGGGTCGAGCACCAGCCGGTCCAGTTCGGCGCGGTACACCGCGACTTCCTCCGCCGTCAGCAGTTCCTCCATGGCGAAGAAGCCGTCGCGTTCGAAGTCGCTCAGCTCGGACGGCGCGAAGGGGCCGGCCGCTCCGGGCTGCGACCACACCACCGGGTCCTTCCGAGGGGTGATGACCTCAGCGGTCCCACGGGTCGGGTACAGGTCGGCGGTGCGCTCGGGTGCGGTGGTCATGGTGTTGCCTTCCTCTCCTCTCGTACGGAATCTGGCTCTGCGTGCGTGTGGGTGCCTTCCTCGGCGCTGCCGGACGGGGCAGGTCGGGTGACTCCTCAGACCGCCTCGGGCTCGGGCTCGGGCTCGGTGAGAAGCGGGTAGACCCCGTTCTCGTCGTGGTCCTCACGGCCGGTGACCGGCGGGTTGAAGACGCACAGGCAGCGGAAGTCCTTCTTGATCCGCATGGTGTGCTTCTCGTGCCCGTCGAGGAGGTACATCACGCCGGGCGTGATGAGGTGCTTCTCGCCCGTCTCGTCGTTGGTCAGCTCGGCCTCGCCCTCGACGCAGACGACGGCCTCGATGTGGTTCGCGTACCACATCGACGTCTCCGTACCGGCGTACAGGACCGTTTCGTGCAGCGAGAAGCCGACCCGCTCCTTGGCGAGCACGATGCGCTTGCTCTCCCACGTGCCGGACGCGGCCTTGACGTGGCGGTCGGTGCCTTCGATGTCCTGGAAGGATCGGACGATCACGGTGAGTCGGTGCCTTTCTGTGGAACGGTGGTGGAACTGCCCGAGGGAGTCAGGCGCAGTCGCGGACCGCGCGGGCGAGGGTGCGAAGGCCCTCGTCCAGCTCCTCGGGGGTGGTCGTCAGTGCGGGCAGCAGCTTGACGACCTCGCTCTCCGGGCCGGAGGTCTCGATCAGCAGACCCAGCTCGAAGGCTCGCTTGGCGATCTTTCCCGCGAGGCTCTTGTCGATGCACTCCAGACCCCACACCAGACCGCGGCCGCGGTACTCGGCGATGGCCTGGGGGTGCTCCTCAACGATGGCCTTCAGGTGCGCTTCGACGATCTCACCGCGGGCGAGAGTCTGCTTCTCCATCTGGCCGTCGGCCCAGTAGGTGTCCAGCGCGGCGGCGGCGGTGACGAAGGCCGGGTTGTTGCCGCGGAAGGTGCCGTTGTGCTCGCCCGGCTCCCAGATGTCCAGCTCGGGCTTGAACAGGGTCAGCGCGAGCGGCAGGCCGTAGCCGCTGATGGACTTCGAGACGGTGACGATGTCCGGCACGATGCCCGCCTCCTCGAAGGAGAAGAAGGCACCCGTACGGCCGCAGCCCATCTGGATGTCGTCGACGATCAGCAGCATGTCCTGGCGCTCGCACAGGGCGGCCAGCTCGCGCAGCCACTCGGCGCGCGCGACGTTGATGCCGCCCTCGCCCTGCACGGTCTCCACGATCACGGCCGCGGGCTTGTTCAGACCGGAGCCCTGGTCCTCCAGCAGCCGCTCGAACCACAGGAAGTCCGGGGTCTGGCCGTCCAGGTAGTTGTCGAACGGCATCGGGGTGCCGTGCACCAGCGGGATGCCGGCGCCGGCGCGCTTCATGGAGTTGCCGGTGACCGCCAGCGCGCCCAGCGACATGCCGTGGAAGGCGTTGGTGAAGGACACGATCGACTCGCGGCCCTTGACCTTGCGGGCCAGCTTCAGCGCGGCCTCGACGGAGTTGGCGCCCGTCGGGCCCGGGAACATGACCTTGTAGGGCAGGTCGCGCGGCCGCAGGACGATGTTCTGGAACGACTCCAGGAACGCCCGCTTGGCCGTGGTGGACATGTCCAGGCCGTGGGTGATGCCGTCGCGCTCGATGTAGTCGATCAGGGCGCGTTTGAGTACGGGGTTGTTGTGCCCGTAGTTCAGCGAACCGGCGCCGGCGAAGAAGTCGAGGTAGGTGTGCCCGTCCTCGTCGGTCAGACGGCTGCCCTGGGCACGGTCGAAGACGGTGGGCCAGCCACGGCAGTAGCTGCGCACCTCCGACTCCACGGTCTCGAAGACGCTCAGATCGGGCTGGGTGATGGTCACAGCATGCTCCTGGGAGACGAGTGCGAAGGATGAGGAAGTCTGTGGGTGGGGGGATGGGCGGTGCCGGCGCTCTCACAGGGTGATGCCGGATCCGCGGGCCGCCGCGGCGCGCTGTCCGCGCGGCCCGGGGGCGCTACTGCCCGGGGGCCGGTGGAGTGAACGGGCCTATGAGGTGCAGTACCTCCGGCTCGTGGCCCTGCTCGGGGAACAGCCCCGCGTCGAAGAGCACCTCGCGTCTGACGGGCACGCAGTGCCGCTCGGCGAAGGACGCGAACAGCCGGTTGGAGGCCGTGTTGTCGGGGGTGATGGTGGTCTCGACGAAACGCATGCCCACCTCGTCCATGGCGCGAGCGGTCAGCCCGTCCAGAAGCGCCGCCGCCAGGCCCTTGCCGCGGTGCGCGTCGTCGACGGCGACCTGCCACACCACGAGGGTCTCCGGGCGCTCGGGGCGGACGTAACCGGTGACGAAGGCGGCCGGCTCGCCGTCCGCGTCACGGGCGACGACGGAGGTGGCGGCGAAGTCGCGACACCACAGCAGGTAGCTGTAGGACGAGTTGAGGTCCAGCACCCGCGAGTCGCGGGCGATGCGCCAGATTGCTGCCCCGTCTTCCACCCGTGGGGTGTCGAGCTTGAAGCCCTCCGGAAATTCTCCGATATCACTGCGGGCACCTGCATGGTCTGCTTGTGCGGCGGTCATAGAAATTAAATTTACCCAGGGAAAAAGGAAATTGCATCGCGGGCAGGGGTTACGCGAGCGCTCCAGATGTGTTATCGCGCGGGGGCGCCCGGGCGCGCGATGTGCTTAAAGATTGTCCCGATTTGACCAGGAGGTTCGGGGTGAAACGGACACTCTGTGTAGTCGGTCACAGCTCCGTAACGCCCGCGAGACGCGTCCGAATTACGGTATCTGGCGCTAGCGAAATCTTGGCGTTTGAGCTGCGGAAAAGCGGGCAGAAGAATACGGGAAGCTATGCTTGCAAGGAATTGGGAATTCGCCTCCAGTGGCCCTACTGGAAGGTCAGGAAACCCGCCCCGCAAGGCCATGGCAAGACCTATGGCAAGGTCCGCGAGAACATGCGGCGGGTTTTGGTGAAACATCCGGCGAAACGACGGTGGAATCCGCGCCGGACCGCTCCGGCCGGACCTGCCGCCGTCCCTCGATGATCCGACGGCCGGCGAGGGACCGCAGCTCGGCCGCAGCTCGCCCGCCCGTACGGCGATCCGCCCGGCCGATGCCCGACCACCCCGCCCCGACCGCCCGGTCGGGCCGCCTAAAGTGCCTGTATGACGTCCATGAGTGAAGGTGCGGTGCTGCACCTCAAGGGGAGGGTCCTCGTCGGGCCGGACGAGGTGCGCGACGAGCTGTGGGTCGTCGGCGGCCGGGTCACGTTCGACCGGCCGACCCTGGCACGCGATGCCACCACGGTCGAGGGCTGGGCGCTGCCGGGCCTGGTCGACGCCCACTGCCATGTGGGCCTGGACGCGCACGGTCCGGTGGACGCCCCCACCAGCGAGAAGCAGGCGCTCACCGACCGTGACGCCGGCACCCTGCTGATCCGCGACGCCGGCTCGCCCTCCGACACCCGCTGGGTCGACGAGCGCGACGACCTGCCGCGGATCATCCGCGCCGGCCGCCATATCGCCCGTACCCGGCGCTACATCCGCAACTACGCGCATGAGATCGAGCCCGAGGACCTGGTCGCCTACGTCGCCCAGGAGGCCCGCCGCGGCGACGGCTGGGTCAAGCTCGTCGGGGACTGGATCGACCGCTCCACCGGCGATCTCTCCGCGTGCTGGCCCCGCGGCGCGGTCGAGGCGGCCATCGCCGAGGCGCATCGGCTCGGCGCCCGGGTGACCGCCCACTGCTTCGCCGAGGACACCCTCGCCCCGCTGGTCGAGGCCGGTATCGACTGCATCGAGCACGCCACCGGTCTCACCGAGGACACCATCCCGCTCTTCGCCGAGCGGGGCGTCGCCATCGTCCCCACCCTCGTCAACATCGCCACCTTCCCGCGGCTCGCGGACGGCGGCGCGGAGAAGTTCCCGCGCTGGGCGGACCATATGCGGCGCCTCCACGCGCGCCGCTACGACACCGTGCGGGCCGCCTACGACGCCGGCGTGCCCGTGTTCGCCGGCACCGACGCCGGGGGGTCGCTCGCCCACGGCCTGGTCGCCGACGAGGTCGTCGAGCTGACCAGGGCCGGTCTGCCCGCCGTGGCCGCGCTGTCCGCCACCACCTGGGGCGCGCGGGACTGGCTCGGCCGTCCCGGCCTCACCGAGGGTGCCTCGGCGGACCTGGTGGTCTACGAGAGCGACCCGCGCGAGGACGTACGGGTGCTGGCGGCGCCCCGCAGGGTGGTGCTGCGGGGGCGGGTCGTCGGCTAAGGGCTGTCCCGCGCCCGTCAACCCGGATCACCCGGCCGGTGGGGCGGCTGTGACACGGGTGATGCATCGTGCCGCAGGAATCGAATCAAAGCGCGAAAACCACCCATTGGGGTGAACTAACCTCGCGTGGCTGCCCGTTCACCCTCGGTGCGGACACGATGTGCGGGTCGAGGTCGCCGGCCCGCGTGATGTCCCCCATTGGCGCGGTCGGCGGCACCATCTCTCTCGTGGGGGTTCCACACACGTGTCCACCAGTCCCAGCTACTTCTCCGGCATGCCCCGACGCCTCGCCGCGACCGTCGTCGCCACGGCGCTGACCGCCGGCCCCGCCGTCCTGCTCGGCGCGGCGCCCGCGCACGCCACCGGAGACCACGGCTCGACCCGCGGCACGTCCGACGCGGTCGTGCTGCGCACCGGGCTCAACGTCGGCCTGCTCCACAAGGGGGCCGACGTCCCGCTGAACGTCGTGCTGAACGAGGTGCACGCACCGGCCTCCGCGGAGAAGACCGCGCTCAGCGTCGACCTCGACGGCGTCGACCAGGGCAAGCCGTTCAGCGTGCTGCGTGCCGACGTCGCCACCGCACGGGCCACCGCCGACCGCCGCACGTCCGAGGGCTACGCCAACCTGGTGCACGCCAAGGTCCGGCTGCCCGGTCTGCCGCTGCTGTCCCTGATCGAGGTCCAGCAGGTCACCGCCAAGGCGGTGTGCGAGGCGGGCCGGCGGCCCCGCGCCGAGTCCCATGTGCTGGGCGACGTCCGCGTCCTGGGCAAGAAGGTCACGCTCACGGCGGGCGGCACGACGGAGGTCAAGGTGCCGGGCGTCGGCGAGGTGCGCCTCGACCTGTCCCGGAAGAGCGTCGCGGACCGGAGCGCCGCGGCCACCGCGCTCGAACTGAACGTCTCGGTCGATCCGTTGAAGCTGAACGTCGCCGACGTGCGCGGCAAGGTCACCCTCGCCCGGGCCACCTGCACCGCCCCGCACGGCAAGACGCCCGAGCAGGGCGGCTCCGGTGGCAGCGGCGGCCCGACGCGGCCGGACGGGGGCAGCAAGCCCGACGGCGGCGGCAAGCCGGCCGGCGGCGGCACCGAGGTGAGCCGGTCCGGCTCCGGGGCCGACTCCCGCAACCTCGCGGAGACCGGCGGCAGTTCGGCCACCCCGTACCTCGCCGGGGGCGCGGCCCTGCTCATCGTCGCGGGCGCCGGATCGACGTTCTACGCTCGCCGCCGCCGCACCGCCGCACCGCAGGGCGGTCGCGGCTGACAGCCCCGTACCCCGTGCCGGTGCTGTGGGGGCGCCGTGTGCGGGGTGCGGCCCGGGGTGCGCCGCTGACGTGCCGGAGGCGGCGCGGGACGGCGCACCCCCCTTGCCGTGCGGCCCGGCCGCCGGTGGCTCAGCGGGCGGCCGGGGAGGTCGGGACGGCCGGTGCGTCCCCGGCCCGGCGGTAGTGGTCGAACTGGGTCACCCCCTGGTAGCCGTAGCTCTCGGGGTGCAGTTCGTGCAGGGCGACCCCGGAGCGGGCGAGCGGGCCGAGGATGTCCGACAGCAGCGCACCGGCCTCGGCGATGAAGGCGGCCTTCTCCGCGGCGCTGTTCGTGCCGAGGGTGATGCTCGCCTCCACGTGCGCGTCGCGCCCGCCGGTCAGGGGCCTGCCGTCGACGAAGTAGCCGTGGGCCGGAACGGGGTTGACGTGGACGATGGTGCGGGCGCTCGACTTGCCCAGGACCGAGACCGCCAGCCCGGTCAGCCCCTCGGCGAGGGCGCGCTGGACGTCGGTGGGGAGGTCGGGGTCGGTGACGGTCACACGGAAGTACGGCATGGCTCTCCTTGGCAGCGGCTGGGTCCGCGTCCGCCCGATCGGGCGGTACGGAGCAAGCCTCGCCAACCTGGCACCATAGATCCAACGCATGGATGTCATAGTGATATGAGGCTGCCGCATGACCGTCAACCTCGCCCAGCTGAGGGCCTTCCTCGCCGTCGTCGACGCGGGCGGCTTCAGCGCGGCCGCCGTCGAACTCGGCCTGAGCCAGTCGGCGGTGTCGCACGCCGTCGCCTCCCTGGAACGCGAGTTGACCGCCCCGCTGCTGGTCCGCGCGACCCCGGTGCGGACCACGGCGCTCGGTGAGCGGGTCCTGCCGCACGCCCGTATCGCGCTGTCGGCGGCCCGGTCCGTGGAGCAGATCGCGGCCGACGCCACCGAGACCATGACCGGCACCGTGCGGCTGGCGTCCACTCCGACGGTCTGCCAGGGCCTGGTCCCCGGCCTGCTGCGGCACTGGCGCGAGGACCAGCCGCGGATCACGGTGCGGGTCTTCGAGGGCGACAGCGCCGAGGTGGCGACCTGGCTGGAGGAGGGCACGGCCGATGCCGCCGTCCTGATCGACCCCCCGCCCGGCCCCGGTATCCAGCTCGCCATGGACGGCTATCGGGCCCTGCTGCCGCGCGACCACCCCCTCGCGGACGAGCCGGCCGTCGACATCCGCGACCTGGAGGACGACCGGTTCCTGATCTCGCCCAACGGCTGCGAGGCCCGCATCCGCACGATCCACAGCCTGGCCGGGCTGCGCTTCACCCCCGCGCACCGGGTACGGGACCTGGCGACCCTGATCAGCATGGTGCAGGCCGGAATCGGCGTGACCGTGCTGTCCGAGGTCTCCCGCTCGCTGGTCCCCCCGGATCTGGTGCTGCTCCCGCTGGAGCCGCAGACCTCGCGCCGCCTGGTGCTGACCGGACCGCAGTCCCGCCCCTGGCACCCGGCGGTGCGCACCCTGGCGGAGTCGGCCGCCGGCCATCTGGCCCGCACCGCCACCGCGCCGCCCGGTCCGGCGGGGGAGCCGGCACCGCCGGCGTCCTAGACGCGTTGTCCCAGGACCTCCGCCAGCGCCGCGGCGAACCGGTCCGTCGTCGCGCGGTCCCGTACCGCCAGCCGCAGCCAGTCCGGGCCCAGCCCGGGGAAGGTGTCGCCGCGCCGCACCGCGAAGCCGCGCTCCCGCAGCCCGGTCCGTGCCTCCGCCGCTCCCGGCAGCCGGATCAGCACGAACGGGCCCGCCGCCGGTCCGGCCACCCGGATCTGCCCGAACTCGCCCAGCCGGGCCAGCAGATGGGCCCGGTCCGCGGCGATCTCCTCGGCCGCCGCGGCGGCCTCCGCCAGGGCCCCGGGCGCGCAGCACGCCTCGGCGGCGGCCAGCGCCGGACTGGAGACCGGCCACAGCGGCTGCGCCCGCTCCAGGGCGGCGACGGTGTCCTCGGCGGCCAGCACATAGCCGATCCGCAGCCCCGCCAGCCCCCAGGTCTTGGTGAGGCTGCGCAGCACCACCAGCCCCGGCAGATCCGTGCGCGCGGCCAGTGCCTCCCGCTCGCCGGGCACCGCGTCCATGAACGCCTCGTCCACCACCAGCGTCCGGCCCGGCCGTGCCAGCCGCGCCAGCACCTCCGCGGGGTGCAGCACGGACGTCGGATTGGTGGGGTTGCCGACGACCACCAGATCCGCGTCCCGCGGCACCGCGTCCGGATCCAGCCGGAAGCCGTCCCGCTCGTCGAGCAGCACCCGCCCGACGTCGTGCCCGGCGTCCCGCAGCGCCGCCTCCGGCTCGGTGAACTGCGGATGCACCACCACCGGCCGACGGGCCGGCAGAGCCCGCGCGATCAGCACGAACGCCTCCGCGGCGCCCGAGGTCAGCAGCACCCGCTCGGCGGGCAGCCCGTGCCGTGCGGCGACCGCGTGCCGCGCCGCCCGGCCGTCCGGGTACGCGGCGAGGCCGTCCAGGGACGCGGCGATGCGGTCCTTGAGCCAGGCCGGGGGAGTGCCGGTGCGGACGTTGACCGCCAGATCCGTCAGTCCGGCGTCCGCGCCGCGCACCTCGGCGTCGCCGTGATGCCGCAGATCGGGCTCGGCGGCCGGGCCGGGCTCCCGCAGCCGTAGCGACTCGGTGGACGCGGGCATGCTCACCGGTCCCCGGCGCGCGCCGGCACCGCGGTGCCCGGCCAGGCCGCGCCGCCCGCGACCGTCTCGCGGTAGCGCTCCATGACCACCTCGGCCACCTCGTCGCCGGCGCCGATCGCCTGCGCGCCGTACACCTCGGTGTCGGGGTACGCCGCGGCCCAGCCCTCGGTCTGCATGCACAGCCGCTCGAACAGGCCGCCGGCGAAGAAGAAGTACGGCAGGACCACGATCCGGGTCGCGCCGTCCGCTCCGGGTGCGGCCGCGGCCAGCGCCCGGCACCGGTCCAGGCCCGCCGGCACATCGGGCGCCGCCTGGGTGACGAACGCGGTCTCCACGCCCGCGAAGCCGCGCCCCTCCCACAGCAGCCGCGCGGCGCGGGCGACCTCGGCGTTGACGTAGGGGTCGCTCGACCCGCGCCCCACCAGCAGCACCGTCGTACGGGCCCGGTCCTGGGGCCGGCGGGCGCCGCTGCCCAGCGCGTCGTCCAGCCGCTGCTCCAGCACCTCCAGCAGCCGGGGGTGCGGGCCCGGCTCGGCGCTGCTGGCGAAGCCCAGTCCCGGGTGGCGCGCGGCCGCCCGCGCCAGTGCCTCGGGCAGCGTCGGACCGCCCGGCCCGGTCGGCGTCAGCAGCAGCGGTACGGCGGCGACGCGGGTCGCGCCCCGCTCGGCCAGCGCGTCGACGGCGTCGTCCAGCGGCATCGGCGCGCCCGGCAGACCGAAGAACCCGCCGGCGACGGGCACATCGGGGTGGCGCGCGCCGAGCAGGCGCACCAGGCCGCTCAGGGCCTCGGCCCCGTCCTCGTCACGGGCGCCGTGACCGGCGATGAGCAGTGCGGGAGGGGTGGTCACTGGTTCTCCTTGGTGCCGGTGGTTTCGCCGTCGGGTGCTTCGTCGCCGATCACCCCCCGTCCGCCGGCCCGGGCCACGGCGGGGCGGGTCGAGGGAGGTCATGACGATATCGGCACCCGTGATCGGGGCGGATGCCGCTCCCTCCCTACCAGCGGTAAGCACACCGTTCTCTGTTACTGCCGGCGCCGCGAGCGCGCAGGTGGCACGGGCCGGCCGTCCGGGCGGCGCCGACTTCCGCTTGCCGGCGACCAGTTCGGCGTCCGGGCCCGCGGCCAGCAGCGCGGCCGCCTCGGCCACGCTCGGCGTGCCGACGGCGGCGGCCGCGGCCGCGGACGGATCCGGTACCCGTACGGCCGCCAGCGCCGCCGCCGGGAACGACAGCAGCGGGACCCCGAGCCGGCGCGCCGCCCCGGTCAGCCCCGGCTCGGCGGCCTTGGCGGCCACCGTCGCCAGCGCCGCGACCGGCCGGTCCGCCTGCCCCGCCGCCGCCCGCGTGGCCAGGATCAGGTCCAGGACCTCGCCGACCGGGACGCCGCGGCTCGCGCCCACACCGGCGATCAGGGGCGCACCGGCCCCGGCGCCGTCGGCCGCACCGCGCTTCACAGCGCGACGGCTCCCCGCCCGAAGGCCACCCGGCCGTGCCGCCCCTCCAGGACGGCGGTGAGCTGCCCGGCGGGCCCGGCGGCGATCGGCTCGCCCGGCCACCGGACGCCGAGCGCCGCCAGCTCCTCCCGGGCCGCGGCGGGATCGGGGTGCGCGGCCCCGAGCGAGACCAGCGGCACCACCGGCAGGGTGCGGGAGGGGTGCGGGGTGACGCCCCAGTCGAGCAGGAAGGGCGTGGGGCCCTCCCCAGGAGACGTCAGCTGCCAGGCGATCCGGCCGCCGTCCGGGGTCCGCCGGGCCATCGCCACCGGATCGCCCGGGTCGTACCCGCGTGCCCGCGCCGCGGCGACCCGGGCGGCGATCCCGGTGACGCGGACGGCCCAGGTGACCAGTCGCGGACCGGTCAGCGCATCGACGCCGAACCACCGCGGTCCGTCCGGCGCGGGCTGCTCCGGGTCGGGCCCGACGATCTCGAAGTACGCCCCGCCGCCCAGGCCCAGCAGCTCGTTGCGGGTGCCCCGCCCCGGGTGGCTGCCGCCGCGCACCGGCCGTACCCCGGTCAGCTCGCGGACCTCGGCGACCGTGGCCTCCAGGTCGGGCGTGGCGTAGACGAGATGGTCGAGGACGGCGGGCGCCCCGGCCGCGTCGGCGGCGCCCGTCACCGGACGGCGCCCTGTGCGCTCGCGCCCCGGGCCGCGCTCCGTGTCAGCCGGGCGGCCAGCGACGGCTCCGCCGCCCAGTGCACATGCAGGTACGACGCATGCACCCCGCCGGTCACAAAGCCCTCCACGCGCCGCTCGGGGTGGGTCATCCCCCACGCCGGCTCCGCGCCCGCGCCCGGCTCCAGGACCGTGCGGTGGAACTCATGGCCGCGCACCCGCGTCCCGGCCGCGGCCAGCGCGTTGTCCCGCAGCGCCACCGCCTCCCGGTAGCCGAGGGTCAGCCGCTCGGTCATCCGGGCCTCGGCGGGCAGCACCCCGCACATCGGCTTCCCGTCGATCGCGCGGGAGAGGTACAGCAGCCCGGCGCACTCGGCGGACACCGGCGCCCCGGAGGCGGCCAGTTCGGCCACCGCGGCGCGCAGCGGGGCGTTCGCCGACAGATCCGGCGCATACACCTCGGGGAAGCCGCCCCCGATCACCAACCCGTCGGTCCCGGGCGGCAGTTGTTCGTCCCGCAGCGGGTCGAAGGGGGCCACCTCGGCGCCCGCGGCGGCCAGCAGCTCGGCGTGCTCGGCGTACGAGAAGGTGAACGCGGCGCCGCCGGCCACGGCGATCAGCGGCTTGGCGGCGCCGGCCGCCGCCACCGGCTCCGTGCCCGCGGCCGCCACCTCCGCCGCCGGATCCCACGGCGCGTCCGGCAGCTCCGGCACCGTACGGGCCAGCGCCAGCAGCGCCTGGAGGTCGCAGCCCGCGCGCACCCGTGCGGCCAGTTCGCGCACCGACGCGAGCGCCTCGGCCCGCCGTTCGGCGACCGGCACCAGCCCCAGATGCCGCGACGGCGTACCGGCCCGCCCGTCGCGGCGCAGCGCACCCAGCACCGGCACCCCGGAGGAGTCCATGGCCTCCCGCAGCAGCTCCTCATGGCGGTCCGAGCCGACCTTGTTGAGGATCACCCCGGCCAGCCGCACCTCCGGGTCCCAGGACGCGAAGCCGTGCACCAGGGCGGCCACCGACCTCGACTGCGAGGACGCGTCCACCACCAGCACCACCGGCGCCCGCAGCACCTTCGCCACCTGCGCCGTCGACGACAGCTCGCCCCTCCCCGACGCCCCGTCGAACAGCCCCATCACGCCCTCGACGAGCGCGAGATCGGCGCCCGCCGCGCCGTGCAGGAACAGCGGCGCGATCCGGTCGGGACCGCACAGGTAGGCGTCCAGGTTGCGGCCGGGGCGGCCGGTCGCCAGGGAGTGGTAGCCGGGGTCGATGTAGTCGGGACCCACCTTGTGCGGCGACACCGTGAGCCCGGCCTCGGCGAACGCCGCCATCAGGCCGGTGGCCACCGTCGTCTTGCCCGCGCCCGACGACGGCGCGGCGATCACCAGCCGCGGAATCGACCCGTTGCTCATACCCGGCTCACCATTCGATGCCCCGCTGGCCCTTCTGCCCCGCGTCCATGGGGTGCTTGACCTTCGTCATGTCCGTCACCAGGTCGGCGAAGTCCAGCAGCGCCTCGGGGGCGCCGCGCCCGGTGATGACGACATGCTGCGTACCGGGACGGTCGCGCAGCACCGACACCACCTCCTCGGTGTCGATCCAGCCCCACTTCAGCGGATAGGCGAACTCGTCGAGCACCAGCAGCTTGTAGGTCTCCGCGGCGAGGTCCCGCTTGACCTGCTCCCAGCCCTCGCGCGCCGCGTCCTCACTGGAGGCGATATCGCGCTGCACCCACGACCAGCCCTCGCCCATCTTGTGCCAGGCGACGGTGCCGCCCTCGCCGGATGCGCCGAGCACCTTCAGCGCCCGCTCCTCGCCGACCTTCCACTTCGCCGACTTCACGAACTGGAACACCCCGACCGGCCAGCCCTGGTTCCAGGCGCGCAGCGCCAGCCCGAACGCGGCGGTGGACTTGCCCTTGCCCTGGCCGGTGTGGACGAAGACCAGCGGGCGGTTGCGGCGCTGGCGGGTGGTGAGCCCGTCGTTCGGTACGACGGACGGCTGTCCCTGCGGCATTACGCGGCCTTCCTGTTGGCGTGATCGGTCCGGTTGCCCTGCACGGTCCGGACGAGCGCGGAGACGCTGTCCGCGCGCAGCTCGTCGAGGGTGACGGCCGTGCCCTGCAGCTCCCGGGCCAGTTCGCCCGCGAGCCCCAGCCGCACCGGGCCCGCCTCGCAGTCCACGACCACCGAGGCGGTGCCCTCGGCGGCCAGCAGCCGGGCGGCGCGGGCGGCCCGGGCGACCGGCTCGGGGCCGCCGGTCGCCCGCCCGTCGGTGACGACCACCAGCAGCGGGCGGCGCGAGGCGTCCCGCATCCGCTCCACCCGCAGCACCTCGTGGGCCCGCAGCAGCCCCTCCGACAGCGGCGTGCGGCCGCCCGTCGGCAGCTGCTCCAGGCGCGCGGCACCCGCCTCGACCGACGACGTCGGGGGCAGCGCCAGGTCGGCGCCGGCGCCCCGGAAGGTGATCATGCCGATCTTGTCGCGCCGCTGGTAGGCGTCGAGCAGCAGCGAGAGCACCGCGCCCTTGACCGCGCTCATCCGCTTGCGGGCCGCCATCGAGCCGGACGCGTCCACGACGAACAGCACGAGATTGCCCTCGCGGCCCTCGCGCACCGCCTCGCGCAGATCGTCCCTGCGCACGACCAGACCGCTGCCCCGCCGCCCGCGCGCGTGCTGGTGCGGGGCCGCGGCCTGCACGGTCGCGGCCAGGTGCAGCTTGCCCAGCGCGCCCTGGGGGCGGCGGGACCCGGTCGTCCGGCCATGTGCCGTACGGGCCCGCGAGCGGCGGCCGTCGGCGCCCTCGCCCAGGCCCGGTACGTCCAGCCGGCGGGTCCGGAACGGCTCGGCGGCCCCGACGGCCGACTTCTCACCGGCCGCGCCCGCCTGCGGCCGGGGCTCGGGCTCCGGCTCGGACTTCTCGGGCGCCTGGGGGGCCTCGGGCGCCTGCGGGGCCTGACGCTCCTGCTGGTGCGGCAGTTCGGCCCCCGGCGGCGGCTCCTGCGGCCCGCCCTCCTGCGGCGGAGGCGCCCCGCCCGGACCGCCCCCGTCGGGGCCGCCGTCCGGACCGTCCGGCTCCGGATCGTCCTCGCCGTCCGCGCCCTCGTCCGCCCCGCCGAACTCCTCCAGCGTCCGGTCGAGCTTGTCCTCGTCCAGGCCGGGGGCGTCGAAGGGATTGCGGCGCCTGCGGTGCGGCAGCGCCAGCAGCGCCGCCTGCCGGACGTCCTCCTCCTCGACGTCCCCGCGCCCCGCCCACGCGGCCAGCGCCGTGGCGGTGCGGGCCATCACGATGTCCGCGCGCATCCCGTCCACCTCGAAGGCGGCACAGGTCGCCGCGATCTGGCGGAGCGCCGCGTCGCCCAGCACCACGCTCGGCAGCAGCTCCCGGGCGGCGGCGATGCGCCCGCGCAGCGCCTCCTCCTCGGCCGCCCAGCGCGCCGCGAAGCCTGCCGGGTCGGCGTCGTACGCCAGCCGCCGGCGGACCACCTCCACCCGCTGCTCCGGCTCGCGCGAGGCCGCGACCTCGACCGTGAGCCCGAACCGGTCCAGCAACTGCGGCCGCAGCTCGCCCTCTTCGGGGTTCATGGTGCCCACGAGCAGGAAGCGCGCCGCGTGCCGTACGGAGACGCCCTCGCGCTCGACGTAGGAGGCGCCCATGGCGGCGGCGTCCAGCAGCAGGTCCACCAGGTGGTCGTGGAGGAGGTTGACCTCGTCGACGTAGAGGATGCCGCGGTGCGCGTCCGCCAGCAGTCCCGGCTCGAATGCCTTCACGCCCTCCGACAGGGCCCGTTCGATGTCCAGCGCGCCGACCAGCCGGTCCTCGGAGGCGCCGACCGGCAGCTCGACCATGCGCGTCGGGCGGTGCTCGACGGCGCCCGGCTCGTGCGGCCCGTCAGGGCAGCCGGGGTCGGGGGCGGCGGGCGCGCAGGCGAAGCGGCAGCCGCCGACCACGTCGACGGCCGGCATCAGGGCCGACAGCGCACGCACCGCGGTGGACTTCGCGGTGCCCTTCTCGCCGCGTACCAGCACACCGCCGACCGCGGGGCTCACCGCGTTCAGCAGCAGCGCGAGCCGCAGGTCGGCCATCCCGACGACCGCGGTGAAGGGGTACTGCGGGGTCGTGTTGTGCACCGTTGTCATGCCTTGTCATCCTCCACGTCGCCGGCCCGATCCGTCCCATGCGTACCCCTCATGGCGCCCCCGGAGGCACGAACGGCAGCCCCTCCGGCACCCCTTCCTCGATCAGCCGCAGCAGCGCGTCGGTGTCCGCGTGCTCCTCGATCAGATCGCCCAGCCGGTCCAGCTGCTCCTCGCGCAGCGCGGCGAAGCTGGTGTCGGGGGCCGGGACGAAGGCCCGCCCCGCGTCCGCCGCCACCCGCCGCAGGAACGCCCGGCGGAAGCCGTCGCTCTCCAGGGAGCCGTGCCAGTGCGTGCCCCATACGGAGCCGACCCGGCAGCCGTCCAGGAACGCCTCGTCGCCGCCGGTCACTTCGGCGACGCCGTGGTGGATCTCGTACCCCTCCACCGGCTCGCCCAGCGCCGCCCCGGCCGGCCGCGCGAGGGTCTTCTCCGCCGCGAACCGCACCCGTACGGGCAGCAGCCCCAGCCCCTCGACCGTGCCCGCCTTCGACTCGACCTCGTCCTCGATGCGCTCGCCCAGCATCTGGAAGCCGCCGCAGATGCCCAGCACCGGGCGGCCCTCGGCGGCCCGCCGGGCGATCGCGTCCGCGAGACCGCGCTCGCGCAGCCACGCGAGCGCCCGGACGGTGCCCCGGGTCCCCGGCAGCACCACCAGGTCCGCGTCGGCCAGCTCCTCGGCCCGGTCCACGAACCGCACCACCACGCCCGGTTCGGCGGCCAGCGCGTCCACGTCCGTGAAGTTCGACATCAGCGGTACGGCGGCGACCGCGACCCGCAGCACGTCGGCGCCGTGCGGCGGCGCCACCGTGCTCTCGCGCACCGCACCGCGCAGCGAGACCCGCAGGCCGTCCTCCTCGTCGATGCCCAGCCCGTGCGCGAACGGCAGCACGCCCAGCGTCGGCCGCCCGCTCAGGCGCCGCATCATCTCCAGGCCGGGCTCCAACAGCGTCACATCGCCCCGGAACTTGTTGACGAGGTACCCCGCCACCAGCGCCTGGTCCTCCTTCGACAGCAGCGCGGTGGTGCCGAAGAAGGACGCGAACACCCCGCCGCGGTCGATGTCGCCGACCACGACGACCGGTATCCGGGCGGCTCGGGCGATGCCCATGTTGACGATGTCGGTGCGCCGCAGATTGATCTCCGCGGGGCTGCCGGCGCCCTCGCAGATCACCGCGTCATGGGTACGCCGCAGCTCCGCCAGGCAGTCGGTCACCGTGCCCAGCAACTGCTCCTGCCGGCCCGCGTGGTAGCCGCGGGCACTGAGCTCACCGACCGGCCTGCCCAGCAGCACCACCTGGCTGCTGCGGTCGCCGCCCGGCTTGAGCAGCACGGGGTTCATCAGCGCGGTCGGCTCCACCCGCGCCGCGGCGGCCTGCATCGCCTGGGCCCGGCCGATCTCCGCGCCCTCGCGCGTGACGAACGAGTTCAGCGACATGTTCTGCGCCTTGAAGGGCGCCACCCGCACGCCCTTGCGCACCAGCCAGCGGCAGATCCCCGCCGTCACCACGCTCTTGCCGGCGTCCGACGTCGTACCGGCCACCAACAGGCCCCCGCCGACGGTCCCGCCGGACGCCTTGCTCCGCCCGTTCACCGGCTCTTCCTCCCGCTCCCGCGGCGCGCCGCGCCCCCGTGGGACACCGCGCCCGCTACCAGCCGTCCCGCCACCGTCGCCGCCAGCGCCAGCGCGCTCACCTTCCGCGACAGCCGTACCGCCCGCTCGATGTCGCCCGCCGCGACCGGCCGCGCCCCGCCGTTGAGGACCGGGCGGTGCTCGACCCGCCCGCCGTACGCCAGCGTGCCGCCCAGCCGGACGCCCAGCGCACCCGCGAACGACGCCTCCACCGGGCCCGCGTTGGGGCTCGGGTGCGCGCCGCCGTCCGCCCGCCAGGCCCGCAGCGCGCCGCGCCGGTCGGGGCCGGCGAGCACGGCCAGGGTGGCGGTCAGCCGGGAGCCGGGCCAGCCGGCGAGGTCGTCGAGCCGGGCCGAGGCCCAGCCGAAGCGGCGGTGGCGCGGCGACTTGTGACCCACCATCGCGTCCAGGGTGTTCACGGCCCGGAACGCCACCAGACCGGGCACCCCGCCGAGCGCACCCCACACCAGGGCGCCCACCACCGCGTCCGAGGTGTTCTCGGCGACCGACTCCACCACCGCGCGGGCCAGCTGCGGCCCGTCCAGCGCCTGCGGATCGCGCCCGCACAGATGCGGCAACCGCTCCCGCGCCACGTCCAGATCGCCCACCGCGAGCGCCCCGCCTATGGCGCGTGCCTCCCGGCCCAGCGAGGTGCCGCCCAGCACGGCCCAGACCGTCGCCGCGGTCAGCGCGACCCGGGCGGCGCGCGAGGGTCCCGCGGCGCGCTGGAGCAGGGCGGCCCCGGCGGCCGCACCGCCCGCGCACAGCACGGCATGCGCCGTGCCGTACCCGCGGTGGTCGCGCCACAGCCGGCGCTCCACGGCGCCCGCGGCCCGGCCGAACGCGGCCACCGGATGGCCGCGCCGCGGATCCGCCGCGATCAGGTCGGCGAGAAAGCCCAGGGCCGCGCCGCACGCGTATCCCGCGTGTTCGCCGCGCATCGGGTCAGACCGCCGGAAGGGGCCCTGCGGGGGCGTGCAGTGGGGCTTTCGAAGGGCGGCCGGGCATGGCGGTATGTCCTCACTCAGGGTCCGCGCCCTGGCTCGACGTGACGGCGACAAGAGTCTCCTGGCTCCCGGATCGGCGTGGCCCCCGGCCTTCCAGTCCTGGTACGCCGTCAGACGTACGCGAGGCGGACCGTGGCCTTCGCTGGAGGAACGCTCCCCGGTGACAGTGGCGGGACCGCGCCGGATTCTCACCGGACTTCCTCATCTGTCGCCGATTGGCTCCGGCAGTCCACCACGCCCCGCGAACGCCCGTCAACTCACCCTTGACCTGCGACGCTGCCCCGTGGACGGCGCTGTGGCACACGCCACAGGGTGGCGGCCGCGTCACAGACGGTTGCCTGCGCCCCTGATCCCACGTCACTATCTGTGGCACGGGGGCGAAGGGGCCGCCGGAAGGGGGCTGGGGGATGCCGGAGAGCGCCGGTCATCACGAGATCCGCATCAGGATCACGGGGACGAACAATCCGCAGCAGGACATCGACGACCTCCAGGTGTGGCTGGAGCGCGAACCCTGGCTGAGCCGCCGGGACCACAGCTGGGAGCAGCGGCCGCGCCCCGCCCAGGAGGCGGCCGGCCCCGGCGACATGGCCGTGGGCGTGGACGACCTGATCCTGGTGATCGTCGGCGCGGTCGCCGCCGAGGTCACCAAGGGGCTGGGCATAGCCCTGCGGGAGTGGCTGCGGCGCCGCGGGGAGGAGCGGGCCGAGGGCGAGGCGCCCGCCGTCGACGCCGGCACGGGCGGTGAGCTGCAGGCGATCGGCGACACCGACCGCCCCGATCCGGGCGGACCGGCACGCGAGGGCGGCAGCACCGGCGAGGGCTGACCGGATGTCCGAATACGACGCGCGGGGCAAGATCAACCGGGCGCTGCTGGTCTGTGTCCACGACTACACCACGCTGACCGGCCTGCCGGCGGTGGAGGACAACGCCCCCGAGCTGCGGCGGGCGCTGACCGCCACCGACCTGTTCACCGCCGACGAGGTCACGCTCTGCCGCCCCACGGAGCCCTGGGAGCTGGGGCAGGCCCTCAAGGCCGCCGCCGACGAGGCCCGCGGTCTGCTGCTGGTGCACTTCTCCGGCCACGGCCGGGTCCGCAGCGACGGCGGCGATCTCCAGCTGATGGTCGGCTCCTCGGTGCCCCGGCAGAGCCACACCACCGTCTCCTGGCAGGACATGGTGCTCTCCTGCCTCGACAACGCGCGGGCCGAGCGCATCGTGATCGTCCTGGAGTGCTGCTACGCCGGCAACGCCGACGGCGCCTTCCACTCCCTGCGCAAACCCATGTCGCTGCTGATGGCCGCCCAGCCCAACCGCCGGATCTTCAGCGGCGAGGAGCCGGCCGGCGGCAGCCTCTTCACCCGCGCCATGGTGGAGGTCCTCGAACGCGGTATCCCCGGCCGGCGCTTCGTCGCCTTCGAGGACCTCGTACGCCAGCTGCGCACCCGGCTCGCCGACGAGCGGACCCCGATGGGGGACGTCTGGGAGCCGCGCTCCGCGAAGCAGAACACCCTCGACGACGTCATCCTGTCCTTCGCCACCCCCGAGGCCCCGCTGCCCACGCCGCCGCGGGTCCGTTTACGCCGCTGGTTCAACCAGCACATCCGGGCCCGGATGCGGCTCCTGATCGCGCTGTGCACCGTCCTCGCGCTCACCGCCGCCACGCTGATCACCCTGCACGCGCTGCGCCCGCTGCCGGACTGCCCGCCCGCCCTCGAACTGCGGCTGCTCACCGCCCCGGAGGCCGAACCCACCCTGCGCCAGGCCGCCTTCGGCTACGAGACGTCCGAGCTCAACACCCGCCCGCTGCACGGCGAGGACGATCTGCCCGCGGGCTGCCGGCGTGCCCAGATCACCGTCTACTCCGCCGCCAAGGACCAGGTCGACCAGGGCTTCGCCGCCGCCGACCGCTGGCAGGGACAGGCCCGGGGCACCGGCCGGGACCTCCAGGACGCCAAGGGCACCGACCCTCTCCACCGGCCGGGACCCCAACCCGACCTGTGGGTCCCCGAATCCACCGCCGACTACGAGGAGGCCCGTCGCGGTATGCCGCCCACCGGATCCCCCGCGACCCTGCACAACACCGGCCCGGTGGCCTACAGCCCGCTGGTCGTCGGCATCCCGGCCGGCGAACGGCTCGCCGACGTCGAACAGGTCGGCGCCTCCTGGCAGGAACTCCTCACCGGCACCGACAGCGCACACCGCGACCTCCGCCTGCTGCGCCCCAGTCCGGTGCTCTCGGGCACCGGACTGCTGCACACCATCGGCCTCTACCTCGCCAACGACGGCTCGCACATCGGCGCGTCCGGCGCCCCCGACCCCGCCCTCGCCGAGAGCGCCGAGCAGCGGCTCTCCGCCCCGGGCAGCCAGTACGCGGGCAGCACCGAGCTGCTGTGCTCGCTGCGCCCCGACGCCGTCGGCGGCACCCCCGGCAGCGGCCGCGCCGCCCGCTCGGCGCCGCTGGTCTCCGAGAAGTCCCTCGCCGACTTCAACCTCGGCCACGCCATCGGCAGCTGCCCCGCCCTGGGCTCCCCGCCGCCGCCCGGCGAGCGCTTCGCCGCCTACTACCCCAGGAACGTCCCGGCCCTGGACCACCCGCTGATCCGGGTCGACTGGCACGGCGCCAAGGACGCCGCCCCCCGGCAGGACGCCGCCGACCGCTTCGCCGACTGGCTGCGCGCCCCGGACGGCGGCCGCCGTGTCCTCACCGCGCACGGCTACCGCGCGGTGCCCGGCAAGGACGGCACGGTGCCCGCGCCCGCCGCGGACTCCCCGCTGCGCAGCAGCCGCGCCAACACCGACCTCGCCGCCCCCGTCATCCCCTTCACGGCCGGCGCCGACCAGGTCGCCCGGGTGCTGGACGGCTACTACAGGGCGCAGAAATCCAGCCGGCTGCTGATCCTGATGGACGCCTCCACCTCGATGGCCGACGGCGGCAAGCTCCCCGTCGCCCTCGGCGCGGCCGGGCGGGTGCTGGAGATGGTCGGCGCCCGCCACACCTACGGCCTGTGGACCTACCCGGACCGCGGGCACCCGGGCGATCCGGCGGCGGTGCGCCGGGCCGTCCCGCTCGGCACCGCCGACCCGGCGCCCGGAAAGGCCGCACTGGACCGGATCGCCAAGGGGGGAGCGGACGAACTGGTCGACCACGGCGCCGCGATGGAGGAGGCGCTGACCGCCGCCCTGCGGGAGATGAAGGAGTCGGCCGTCAGCAATCAGGCCATCGTGCTGATCATGGACGAGGACGACGGCGGGCCCGGGCGCGCGGCGGGCGTGGAGCGCGCCCTGACCGCGCTGCTGAAGAAGAAGCCCGCGGTGCCGGTCCTGACGCTGGTGATGGGCCGGTCCGGCTGCGACACCTTCGTCCTCCAGGGACTGGCCGGCGCCTCGAAGGGGCAGTGCGTGCCCGGCGGTCCGCAGGCCCCCGACCTGCTGGCCGGACTGGTCGCCTCGATCGGCACCGCGGGCAGGGAGGGCCGGTGAGGACGCCGCGCGCCGCGCTGCCGGCCGCCTGGCTGTGCCTGACGCTGACGGCGGCGCTCGGCGGCTGCACGTCGGGCCCCGAGCCCGGCCCCGAGAAGGGGCCGATCGTCTTCGCCACCGGCAGCGACCTCAGCAGTACGGGCGTCCGCCAGGACCTCATCGAGGCATTCGAGCGGCGCACCGGCCGCTCGGTGCGGATCGTCAAGCTCCCCGACACCGCCGACGGCCAGCGCAGCCAGCTGCTGGCCGCCGGGCAGTCCGGCAACAGCGACTACGACGTGCTCAACCTCGACGTGGCCTGGACCGCGGAGTTCGCCGAGGCGGGCGTCATCCGCCCCTGGGGCACGGCCCTGGACGGCGACTTCCTCGACAGCGTGGTCAAGACCGTCGACCACGACGGCAGGATCTGGGGCGTCCCCTTCAACAGCGACGCCGGGCTGCTGTACTACCGCAAGGACCTCCTCCATGAATACGGCTATGACCAACCGCCCTCCAACTGGGGCGAGCTGAAGAACGTGGCCGGCCAGGTGGCCGACGCCTACAACCGCCGGCTAGCCCGCGAGGGCAAGGGCACCAAGGCCCGCAGGATGTACGGCATGGTCGCCCAGCTGCGGCCCTACGAGGGGCTGACCGTCAACACCCTGGAGTCCGCCTGGGCCAACGGCGGCGACCCGGACGCCCCGAGCTTCACCAAGGGCGAGCAGGTCGGCGCGCTCCAGCAGGGCGTCGCCGACGTCAAGGACCGGCTCGACTCGATCATGCCGCACGAGGCCACGGCGATGGACGAGACGGAGAGCCGCCGCTGGTTCGCCGACGGCCGCGCCCTGTTCATGCGCAACTGGCCGGTGGAGTACGCCTCGGTCGCCGAGAAGCTCACCCCCGGCAAGCAGTTCGCGGTGGCCGAGCTGCCGGCCCGCCCCACCGACGGCAAGCGGATGTCCGTCCTGGGCGGGCAGAATCTGGCGATCTCCGCGGGCAGCCGGCGGCCGGCCGGGGCACGGGCCCTGATCGAGGCGCTGACCAGCCCGGGCAGTGAACGCTGTCTGCTGGAGCGGGGGTTCGCCGCGACCCGCGACTCGGCGTACCGGGAGGCGGCCAAGGCGCCCGCCTGCCCGCTGCCGCCCGAGCGCGGCGAGCACGGCACGGGGCGGCGGTCCCCGTGGCCCGGTCAGGAGCCGCCGTACACCCGGACGCTGTACGCGGCACTGCGGGCGGCCCAGCCCCGTCCGCGCAGCGCCCACTACCAGACCTTCAGCAAGGTGGTGCAGATCCGGGTGTCCGAGTACCTCGACAGCCGCGGCGGTACCGCGATCGCCGACGCGCTGGCCCGCGAGGCCGACGAGGCGCTCAGCGGACGGGGGTGACCCCTGCGCCCGGGGCCCCGGCCCGGCACAGCACGAGGCGCCCGGCGGAAGGCGGCTGCTGCCGCGTCCCACCGGACGCCTCGTGGTCGTCCGTGCCGCCGTTCGTCCGCCGATGCCGGCGGACGCGTCAGCCGGCGACGATCAGATAGATGCCGTACGCCACGGCCGCCGCGCACAGGGCGAAGGCGGCCACCGCACCGGCCCGCGCGCCCACACCGGGAGCGGTGGCCACCGCGGCCTCGCCCTCCCGGCCCGACTTGCCGGAGGTGCCGACGATGCCGACGGTGAACAGGCCCACGATCCCGACCGTCACCACGAGGCTGACGCCGAAGACCTGGCCGAGAGCTGCCCAGTCGATGCTCATGCAGTGTTCCTTAGGTGGTGAGAGCCGCTAGCGGGTGACCGGCGCGGCCTTGGCACGCGGGGCGGGAGAAGGGATGGCGTCGGCTGCCGGCGCGTCGGACTCCTGGGAGGCGTCGGCCTGCGGGGCCGGCTGGCCGGCCGGGGGCGGGGAGACGGTGCGCAGCGCGGCGGTCACCACGCCCACCGGCTCCGCGGCCGGACCTTCGTTGACGTTGGTGTGGTCGATCGGCTTGCGCCGGGAGGCCGCCCAGATCGCGCCGCAGATGCCGAGCGCGAGGATCGCCACCGCGGCCACGCCCCAGTCGCCCTGCTCGGCCAGGAACGCGGCACCCGCCGCGACCGCACCGGCGGCCGGCAGCGTCAGGCCCCAGGCGGCGACCATCCGGCCGGCCGTGGACCAGCGCACCACGCCGCCCTTGCGGCCCAGACCCGAACCCATCACGGAACCGGAGCAGACCTGGGTGGTGGAGAGCGCGAAGCCGAGGTGGGAGGAGGCCAGGATGGTGGCCGCGGCGCCGGTCTGGGCGGCGAAGCCCTGCGGCGGCTGGATGTCGGTGATGCCCTTGCCCATCGTGCGGATGATCCGCCAGCCGCCCAGGTACGTGCCGAGCGCGATGGCCAGACCGGCCGAGGCGATGACCCACATCGGCGGGTCGGCGTGCGGGGCGACCACTCCGCCGGTGATCAGCGCGAGGGTGATCACGCCCATGGTCTTCTGGGCGTCGTTGGTGCCGTGGGCGAGCGAGACCAGGGCGGCCGAGGCGATCTGGCCGGCGCGGTAGCCCTTGGCGGTGTCGGCCTCGGCGCGGCCCTTGGCCAGCCGGTAGGTGAGCCGGGTCGCGGCCATGGAGGCCAGGCCGGCGACGATCGGGGCGGCCACCGCCGGGATCAGGACCTTCATGACCACGGCCTCGCCGTGCACACCGTTCGTACCGACGGAGACCAGCGTCGCGCCGATCAGACCGCCGAAGAGCGCGTGGGAGGAGCTGGAGGGGAGACCCGCGAGCCAGGTCAGCAGGTTCCAGATGATGGCGCCGACCAGGCCGGCGAAGATCACTTCAGGTCTGATGCCCGCACTCTCGTCGATGATGCCGCCGGAGATGGTCTTGGCGACCTCCACCGACAGAAACGCTCCGACGAGGTTCAGCGCCGCTGACATCGCCACCGCGGTCTTGGGTCGCAAGGCGCCGGTGGAAATGGTGGTGGCCATTGCGTTGGCCGTGTCGTGGAAGCCGTTCGTAAAGTCGAACACCAAGGCCGTGACGATCACGATCCCGATGAGAAGCGTGATGTGTTCCATTCACCCAGGCAATCAGTTCGAAGGTCAGTGTCGCTCGGGACCGTACGGAGAGTGGGTGAACGGAAGGTGAACTGGGACGGGCGCTGTGATGACGCACCCGCAGTGTTCACGCGGAGGTGTATCTGAGGTCACTTCCGCATCACCCGTCGGCAAGCTTCTTGGGGTGTGCTGGCGGGGCCCATCGCACGGGCCCTGGTCGAACCGGTGGTCGCCGCGGGTCGCAGAGGTGCGCGGCGGGCTCCGCCGAGGAGCCGGGTGCAGGGCAATCCGTTTCGACGCTAACGGATGATCGGTGCAAGGCGGTTTAAATCCGGCCAATCACCCCGAGCATCACAGTTTTCCCTAAATGGCGGATAGCGGACCGGCGGGCCCCCGGCGTACCCTTCCCCGGCCCGCTCGTACGGTGACGCGGACCGCATCCGCATTCGCCGCACCGCGCCGGAGGACCCATGAAGGACCACCCCGACCAGCTCGCCGCCGCCTGGAGCGAACTGGTCGCCACCGCCCGCAGAACCGTCGCCGACGGGCTGGTCGTCGGCACCTCGGGCAACGTCTCCCGCCGGCTGAAGGACCTGGTCCTGGTCACCCCCAGCGGCGTCCCCTACGACCGGCTCGGGCCCGGCGACATCACCGCCGTCGACCTCGAAGGGCGCCAGATCATCGGCGCGCTCCGGCCGACCAGCGAACTCCCCATGCACCTGGCCGTCTACCGCGGCACCACGGCCACCGCCGTCGTCCACACCCACGCCCCGCACGCCACCGCCGTCTCCACCCTCGTCACCGCGCTCCCGCCGATCCACTACATGGCCGCGGAGCTCGGCGGTCCCGTGCGCGTCGCCCCCTACGCCCTCTACGGCAGCGACGAGCTCGCCGCCCACCTGCTCGCGGCGCTCCGCGACCGCACCGCCGCGCTGTTGCAGAACCACGGCACCCTCACCTACGGCGACAGCCTCGACCAGGCGCTGGACCGCACCGCCCAACTGGAGTGGATGTGCCGGGTCTGGCTCACCGCCCAGTCCGTCCCGGGGCACACCCCCAGCCTGCTGTCGCCCGGCGAGCTGGCGCAGGCCGGCGAGCGGCTGCGCGGCTACGGCCAGCGCCGGGACCAGGACCCCTCGCACAGGCCATAGAGCCGCCGCGCACGGTCGGCCCCACCGCGCCCGCCGGGACCGCCCCGCGCCGCCCCGCCGAGTGGCCGCACCCGGGACCGCTGCGCACACTGGTGAGGTGCGTCTGGGTACCGCGGCGGCCGTGGCCGCCGCCACCGTGATCGGTGCCGGGGCGGCCGCCGTGGCGGTCGGCCGGTACGCCGGCGACATCGCCCTGAAACCCTCGCCCGACCATCCCCTCCCCGGCGACTCCCGCCTCACCGTGCACTCCACCACCGACGAGCGCATCGCCCTCACCCGCAGTCTGGTCACCCTGCGGCCCGGCACCTACGGCCTCACCGGCGCGGGCTGCCACGCCGTGGTCGGCTCCGTCGTCCACGGCGCCCCGCACCCCGTCGACGCCGTCGTACGCCGCCTGGAGCGGGTCACCCACGGCACCCTCAAGCCGGGCAAGCGGATGCGGCTCACCCCGCAGGTGCACATCGGCAACCCCCGCGACGCCCTCGGCCTCGACTGCGCCGACGTCGACATCCCCGGCGAACTGGGCCCCCTCCCGGCCTGGTTCGTCCCCGCCGTACGCGACACCTGGGTCATCACCGCGCACGGGCTGGGCACCACCCGCGAGCACCCCATGGTCGTGATGCCGTTCCTGCACCGCCACCGGCTGCCCGTACTGGACCTGGCCTACCGCAACGACCCCGGCGCCCCGCGCACCGCCGACGGCATCAACCACCTCGGCCACACCGAATGGCGCGATCTGGACGCCGCGATCCGCTATGCCGTCCGCTACGGCGCCCGGGACATCGTGCTCTACGGCTGGTCGGTCGGCGCGACCATGGCGCTGCGCGCCGCCGCCCACTCCGCGCTGCGCGACCGGATCAGCGGACTGATCCTGGACTCACCGGTCCTCGACCGGCACGCCACGGTCCGCGCGCTGGCCGCCGCCCGGGGAGCCCCGCGGGCCCTGCTGCCGCTGGTCGTACGGGCCGCCGAGGGCGCCACCGGGATGCCCGTGGACCGGCCGGCGGACGCCGCCGACCCGGCCGAGCTGAACGTTCCCACGCTGCTCTTCCACGGCCCCGACGACCTGATCGCCCCCTGGGCGGCCTCCCGCGCCTTCGCCGCCCGCCGCCCGGAGCTGATCACCCTTCAGGCCGTGCCGCACGCCCCGCACGCCGCGATGTGGAACGCCGACCCCGCCGGCTACGAGGAGGCGCTGCGCCGCTTCCTCACGCCCCTGATGTGACGCCGCCCGCCCCTGACGGGGGGCCGCCCGGCCCGTCCCGGGCGTCGCGCCTCGGTGACGGCCGGGCATACGGGGGGACAACTCCCCACATCCAGGATGGGTCGGCGCGACGGCGCCGGCCCGCTAGATCGCAAGTCGGGTTCCGATTGGGCTTTCGGGCCGTCAGCGGCAAGACTGCTCCTGTGACGTCCCGTACCCCGCGCGACTCCCGGCTCCGACTCGTCCCCCGTCAACCGGTTGCGGCCGCCCGCCGGGCGGTGACAACCCGGGCCAAGCGCCCGGCGCCCCGCCCGCCCGAGGGCACCCCGCCGCCCGCGGAGCTGGCCCGGCAGGCCCGCGCCGTGCTGGCCGGCGCGGCCCGGCTCGCCCGCTGGGCCGACAGCGCCGGCGGTGCCGACGGCAGCCTGCGGGCCGGCCCGGACGGGGCGCTGCCGGCGGCCGCCGTGGAACGCGCAGCCGAAGCTCTCGGCCTGACGCCGCAGCAGGTCCGCGTCGACTGGGACCGGGCCCGGCTCGCCGGACTCGTCGAACTCCACGACGGCCTCGCCCGGCCCGGCTGGCGGCTGCGCGCCTGGGACCGCGACGACACGGCCGTGCTGCGCGGCTGGGTCGCGCTCTTCGACGCCTGGTCGCTGGCCCGCCCCACTCCGGCCGGCGCCGGTCCCGCCATCGTCGCCGAAGTCGTCGAGGCGCTGCCGCAGCTGCTGTCCCTGCTGCATCTGTCGGCCGGGCCCGTCCGGCTGCCGGTGCTGCTCGACATGCTCGACCAGCGCGTCAGCGAACTGCGCACGGAGCGCTGCGAGGTCCCCTACGGGCAGGACCCCGCCACCTGCGAGGGCACCGGCGCCGCCGGGGCGGCGGGCCCGGCCGACGACGCCGCGGGGGCGTCGCTGGCCGAACTGCTGGGCTGGGCGCTGGACGCACTGCTGACCGTCGGCGCGCTGGTGGCGCCGCACGGCGCGCGGGCCCGCTCCCGCGAGAGCGCATCCTTCGAAGGCGGATACGGCGACGCCTACCAGGGAGCGCACGACGCGTCCGAGGCGCAGCTGACGCCGCTCGGCAACTGGTCGGTATGGGTCAAGCTGGAGCAGATCTGCGTCGCCGCGCAGAGCCCGGCCGGAAATATCGAGCAGTCCGCGGAGGCGATGCTGCGCGGCTGCGCCCGGCTGACCCCGGGACCGGCCCGCGCCGAATACCGCGCCTGGCTCGCCGCCCGCTCCGTCGGCTCGGCCGTCGAGGAGCTGCTGGCCGTCGCCCGCGGTGAGGACGCGCTGCTGCGCGGCCTGGCCTTCGAGGCGCTGCGCGCGGTCGGCGCACCGGCCGAGCCCGCCGTACGCGCCGTCGTCGACGAGCCCGGCCTGCGCCCCTACGCCCTGCTGTGGCTGGTCGAGCACGAGGGCGGCGACCCGGAGACCGCGCCCGATGTGCTCACCCGCGAGGAGTCGACCTGGCTGTGGGTGGACACCGCGGCCGCGGTCGCCGACCACGGCGAGACCCAACTGCTGGTGCGCCACCTCGACTCGGCGGTCCAGGGCTCCGTGCCGCGCCTCCTGGAGGAGGTACGCGCCGTCGGGCACCCCCGCACCGTCCAGGTGCTGGTCGCGCTGGCCGCGGCGCACCCCGATCCGGCACTGGCCAAGGCCGTCCGCCGGGCGGCGTTCCAGGTCCACACCGGCGGTGCGTGACCGGCCGCGGCGGCGGGGCCGGGCCGCGGCTCAGGCCCCGGCGCCGCCCGGAGCGTAGGTGCCGAAGCTCCAGATATTGCCCTCGGCGTCCCGGGCCATGTAGTCCCGGGATCCGTAGTCCTGGTCGGTGGGCGGCATCAGGATCTCCGCACCGGCCCGCTCGGCCCGCTTGAAGTGCGCGTCGGTGTCCTCGACCACGACATAGACACCGGCCGGCCCGGCGTCGCCCATCGCCTCGTCGAAGAGGCCGCCGCGGCCCTTCGAACCGAGCATCACCACGCCGTTGCCATAGGAGAGTTCGGCGTGCAGCACCATGCCGTCCTCGCCCTCGTACTTGGCGCCGACGGTGAAGCCGAACGCCTCCGTCAGCTGCTTGATGGCGGCCTGGGCGTCCCTGTAGAGCACCGTCGGACACATCGCGGGTGCGCCCGTCGTCGCGCCTGCCATGGTGATCACCGAACCCTTCCTGAGCGTCGGGTGGTTGCGGATCGAGCAGGTCCGAGTGACCCGACTCACAGTCTCGCACCGGGGTCTGACAACGCCCGGTCCACATCGCCGGGGCCGCGCCGCCCGGCCGTCGCCCGGCTCCCCGGCCGAACGGGGGACGCGCCGCCGGCCGCCCGCCGTGTCGTCCCGGAGCGCTCCCCGGGCCCCTGCGTCCGTCGCTACGCTCGTCGCTCGACCGGCAGATATCCGTCGATCTCCGACGAGGGGGACCCGGGTGTCCACACCTCCCACCGCGCCCGGCCGGCGCATCGGGCGCGGCCTGTGCCCCGTGGCCCTCCCCCTCGTCGCCGCCCTCTTCGCCCTGCCGTCGGCCACCGTCGCCCGCGGTCCCGGCCCGCACGACGACCGCCGTACCGTCGCGCCGGACGCCCTGCCCGCTGGCGGCGAGGCCCGCCGGGATCCGCCCGCTCCCGTGGCCGAGGAGGGCCGACCGGTCGCCGTGGACGCCTCCGGGCAGGTCACCGCGGGGCGCACCCCGCCGGGCGGCGCCCCCGGTGACCGCTCGGAAAAACTACTTGCACCGGCCCGTTAGACTGCCCCCTATGGCAGTTCTCCTTTGGGTTCATTAGACGGCGCAGACCGCTCTCGGACCGTCCCGTCCAATCCGCCGTCTTCCTGCCCTGGAGTTTTTCCCGTGATCACCGCCTCCGGCCTTGAGCTGCGCGCCGGCGCCCGCGTCCTCATCGAGTCCGCCTCCTTCCGCATCGCCAAGGGCGACCGCATCGGCCTCGTCGGCCGCAACGGCGCCGGCAAGACCACCCTCACCAAGGTGCTGGCCGGCGAGGGCATCCCCGCCGCCGGCACGGTCACCCGCGGCGGCCAGGTCGGCTACCTGCCGCAGGACCCGCGCACCGGCGACATGGACGTGCTCGCCCGCGACCGCATCCTGTCCGCCCGCGATCTGGACACCGTGCTGCGCAAGATGCGCGAGAACGAGGACCGGATGGCGAACGGCAAGGGCGCCACCCGCGAAAAGGCGATGAAGAAGTACGAGCGCCTGGAGACCGAGTTCCTGACCAAGGGCGGGTACGCCGCCGAGGCCGAGGCCGCGACCATCGCCGCCAGCCTGGGCCTGCCCGACCGCATCCTCGGCCAGCCGCTGCACACCCTCTCCGGAGGCCAGCGCCGCCGCGTCGAGCTGGCCCGGATCCTCTTCTCGGACTCCGACACCCTGCTGCTCGACGAGCCGACCAACCACCTCGACGCCGACTCCATCGTCTGGCTGCGCGACTACCTCAAGACCTACCGCGGCGGCTTCATCGTCATCTCGCACGACGTCGACCTGGTCGAGACGGTCGTCAACAAGGTCTTCTACCTCGACGCCAACCGGTCGCAGATCGACGTCTACAACATGGGCTGGAAGCTCTACCAGCAGCAGCGCGAGGCCGACGAGAAGCGCCGCAAGCGCGAGCGGGCGAACGCCGAGAAGAAGGCCGCGGCGCTCAACTCCCAGGCCGACAAGATGCGGGCCAAGGCCACCAAGACCGTCGCCGCGCAGAACATGGCCAAGCGTGCCGACAAGCTGCTCGCCGGCCTGGAGGCGGTGCGCGCCGCCGACAAGGTGGCCAAGCTGCGCTTCCCTGACCCGGCGCCGTGCGGCAAGACCCCGCTGACCGCCGAGGGCCTGTCGAAGTCCTACGGCTCCCTGGAGATCTTCACCGACGTCGACCTGGCCATCGACAAGGGCTCCCGGGTCGTCATCCTGGGCCTGAACGGCGCGGGCAAGACCACCCTGCTGCGGCTGCTGGCCGGCGTCGAGCAGCCGGACACCGGCGAGGTCCGCCCCGGCCACGGCCTCAAGCTCGGCTACTACGCCCAGGAGCACGAGACCCTGGACCCGGACCGCACGGTCCTGGAGAACATGCGCTCGGCCGCCCCGGACATGGACCTGGTCGCCATCCGCAAGACGCTCGGCTCGTTCCTGTTCTCCGGCGACGACGTCGACAAACCCGCCGGGGTGCTCTCCGGCGGCGAGAAGACCCGGCTCGCCCTGGCGACCCTGGTCGTCTCCTCCGCCAATGTCCTGCTGCTCGACGAGCCCACCAACAACCTCGACCCGGCCAGCCGCGAGGAGATCCTCGGCGCGCTGCACACCTTCACCGGTGCGGTGGTCCTGGTGACGCACGACGAGGGAGCGGTGGACGCGCTGCAGCCGGAGCGCATCATCCTGCTGCCCGACGGCGTCGAGGACCTCTGGGGCCAGGACTACGCGGACCTGGTCGCCCTGGCGTGACCGGCGCGGCGGCACTGCGTAGGAGTCGCGCGGAGCGGTCGGGGCGGTGGGATCAAGCCCGTATGGATCATTCGGCCGACGTGTGATCCATCATCTGAGTGAGAACGGCTCGTACATCGGCGAGCCTGCGGCATCCGGCCGGGTCCATGGGGCCCGGCCGGCGCTTTTTCGGCCACATACCGTCTGACCTGCGATGTCTCACGGTGCGCGGCGCCCGAGTGACTCTCGGAAAGACCGGAATATGAGGTTCCGACCCCGTGGGCCGGGTGTCCGCCGGCAAAGGATGTCGCACCGAACCTTGTGGAATGGGTGGCCAGGAAGCCGGGGAGGGGTGATCATGAGAGTCCAGAGCGCACTTCCCACGAGGAGGCACGGGTGGCCGAGACTCTGAAGAAGGGCAGCCGGGTGACCGGCGCCGCGCGCGAGAAGCTCGCGGCAGACCTGAAGAAGAAGTACGACTCCGGTGCGAGCATCCGGGCGCTGGCCGAGGAAACCGGCCGCTCCTATGGATTCGTGCATCGGATGCTCAGCGAATCCGGTGTGATCCTGCGCGGTCGCGGTGGAGCCACAAGGGGCAAGAAGGCCGCCTCGGCCTGACGGCCGCGCCTTTGGGTACCGCGGTGTCCCCCCGGTCGACCGAGCCGTCGACCGGGAGGTTACCGTTCAGTCACTTACGCACGCAGGTGCGGCTGGCTGACTCGGAGGCGCTCATGACTCTGCTCGACAAGGACGGCGTGCGGCTCGACGTGGACGGTGCTATCGCCACGGTGACCCTCGCCAACGCGGCCAAGCGCAATGCGCAGTCGCCCGCCATGTGGCGGGCGCTGGCCGAGGCGGGTTCGCTGCTGCCGGGAAACGTCCGGGTCGCGGTGCTGCGCGGTGAGGGCAGGTCCTTCTCCGCCGGCCTCGACCGGCAGGCGTTCACGCCCGAAGGCTTCGACGGCGAGCCGTCGTTCATCGATCTGGCGCGCGGCACGGACAGCGCACTGGACGCCACGATCGCCGAGTACCAGGAAGCGTTCACCTGGTGGCGGCGGAACGACCTGGTGTCCATCGCCGCCGTGCAGGGGCACGCCATCGGGGCGGGCTTCCAGCTCGCCCTCGCCTGCGATCTGCGCGTGGTCGCGCAGGACGTGCAGTTCGCCATGCGCGAGACCAGCCTGGGGATCGTACCGGACCTGACCGGCACGCACCCGCTGGTCGGGCTGGTGGGCTACGCCCGGGCGCTGGAGATCTGCGCGACGGGGCGCTTTGTGCACGCCGAGGAGGCCGAGCGGATCGGCCTCGCCAACCTAGTCGTGGCCGGGGACGAGCTCGACGCCGCGGTGGCCGACCTGGCGGCCGCGCTCACCGCCCCGCCCCGGGACGCCGTCATCGAGACCAAGGCCCTGCTGGCCGGCGCCGCCGGCCGTACGTACGAGGAGCAGCGCATCGCCGAGCGGGCCGCCCAGGCGCGTCGGCTGCGGGATCTCGCGGGCGTGGGGGAGTAGCACCGCGCGAGTGCCGGCACCGCGGCCGGCCGGGCGGACCGACGGCCCCCGCCCGGCCGCGCACGCCGGCCCCGTTTCGCCAGTACACCCCTTCAGCCCCGCTCCACGGCCGTGACCGGGTCAGTCCCGCTCCACTGCCGTGACCAGCACGGCGACCGTCGACGGTGCGGCCGGCGCGGCCGCCACCGCCTCCCGTACGGCATGCGCGACATCCAGCGCGCGATGACCGGCCGCGACCGCCAGCTGGACCAGCGCATGGCCGTCGGTCAGCCGCACCGGCCGCGACGGCCCGCCCAGCGCCGGCGCCAGCCGGGCCACGCCCGCGACGCCCAGCGCGACGGCGGCGATCCCCGCCGCTCCCTCCTGGGTCGCGCCGGTCCGCTCGCCGACGGGGGAGGCCACCGGGGGCTCCGTGCGGGGCGCGCGTGACGGGGGCGCCGCCTCCTCGCCCGCCTCCAGCAGCCCGCTCACCCGCAGATCCACCACGCCCACCACCAGCCCCAGGTCCTGGAAGGCCGCCTCCAGCAGCGCCGTGCGGACCTGGTCGGCGACGGCGGGCAGCGGCCGGTCGGCGACCGCGGCGAAGTCCGCCTCGATCCGCAGCGGCCCCGGCGGCAGCGCGCTCATCGGCGCCGGCACCGCGGGTTCGGGCGCGTGCTCGGGGTCGGCGACCGACAGCCGCAGCGTGCCCGGGCGCACCCCGGCCGGGAACGCGGCGCCCGCGCGCAGCGCGCCGGCGGCCGCCCGCTCGGTGATCCAGGACCCGTCCGCGGGTCCGCCCAGCGGCAGCACCCGCCCGATCCCGAGCTGCTGCCGCACCGACTGCGCCAACTGGTTCGCGGTCACCGCGCACCCCTTTCTGGGCAGGAGACCCCGTTCCGTTCCCGGCCCGTCCCGGACGACGTCCCCAGCCTGCCGCAGACCGGGGCGTACGGCAGGCCGGTGTGCCCCGGCGGCGCCGTGGGGGCACTCCGCTGCCGCATCCCCGGAGCGGACCCGGGGGACCCGGCCTACTGTGGGGATCGGAGCGGGCGGCCCGCTTCTCCCCGCGGAAAGGGACACACGGCGATGAGCGAGAGCCAGCAGCACGCAGAGGGGGCCAGGGCGCCCGTCAAGAGGGGCGGTGGCGACCCCGCGTCCCGTGGGCGCACCACCATCGCCGACGGTGTCGTGGAGAAGATCGCCGGTCTCGCGGCCCGGGACGTCGTCGGGGTGCACGCCATGGGCAGCGGCCTGGCCCGCACGCTCGGTGCCGTACGCGAGCGGGTGCCCGGTGGCGGCGGCCGGTCGGCCACCGCGACGCGCGGGGTGAAGGCCGAGGTCGGCGAGGTGCAGACCGCGCTGGACCTGGAGATCGTGGTCGACTACGGCGTCTCCATCGCCGATGTCGCGCGGTCCGTCCGGGAGAACGTCATCGCCGCCGTGGAGCGGATGACGGGCCTGGAGGTCGTCGAGGTCAACATCGCGGTCAGCGACGTCAAGCTGCCCGACGAGGCGGACGAAGAAGAGGAAGCCGAACCGCGGCTCCATTGAAGGGCCCGTCCGGAGCGGCAGCGAAGGAGCGCACGATGAGCATGGCCGTGGTCGGCCTCTTGGCCGGTATGGCGCTGGGCTTCGCCGGATACTTCGGCGGCTTCGGTGCCTTCGTGGTGGTGGCGGTGCTGGGCGCGATCGGGTTCGTGGCGGGCAAGTTCGCGGACGGGGACCTGGAAGCCGGCGACTTCTTCCGCCGCACCGGTGACCGCGACGAACGGCGGCGGTGAGGCCGGGTGGCGACGGGGCCCGCGCCGTCCGCTGCCGCCGGCGTACCGGCGGGCGAGCGGGGCGCGACCAGCATCGCGGACCGGGTGGTGGCGAAGATCGCCGCGCAGGCCGCGCGGGAGGCGCTGCGCGCGGAGTCCCCGCACGGCCGTACTCAGGCGCATGCGACGGTGACCGTCCACCGGCGCGAGGACCGGGAGCACCTCGGCGAGGCCCGGGTGCGGATCGCGGTGGAGCTGGGCTACCCCTCGGACATCGGCGCCCAGTGCCGCCTGGTGCGCCGTCATGTCACCGAGCGGGTCACGGCGTTGGCGAGCATGGCGGTGCCCGAGGTGGCGGTGGAGGTCGAGCGGCTGCGCTCACCGCTGCTGGAGGGCAGGGGCCGGGAGCGAGTGCGATGAGCGACGACGCCGCCGAACCGCCGGACACCCGGCGACTGCCCACGCTCGGCGACCAGCCGCCCGAGCAGCCGCCCGACCCGGCGCCGGGCGCGGACGAGGGTTCGGCGCCCGCTGCCTTCGACGACGGCCGGACCGGGCGCTGGTGGTCCGCCCGCCGGGTGCCCGCCGCCGTGGTCGCGCTGGTGCTGCTGGGCGCCGCGGGCCTGCTGCTCTACGACGTGGCCGCGGTGCGCGCGCACCGCCCCGCGATGGCCTGGCGCCGCGGGCTCGCCCGCCAGCTGGCCACCGTCCACCTCGACAGCCCCTGGGTGCTGGGCGCCGCCGCGCTGGCGATGGTGCTCGGCATCTGGCTGATCGTGCTGGCCGTCACCCCCGGTCTGCGCCAGGTGCTGCCGATGCGGCCCGCCGCCCCGGGCGTCCGGGCCGGCCTGGACCGGGCGGCCGCCGCACTGGTGCTGCGCGACCGCGCCATGGAGGTCGCCGGGGTCCAGTCCGTACGGATGGCCGTCGGCCGTCGCAAGGCCAAGGCGCACGCCGTCTCGCACTTCCGCGCGCTGGACGAGGTCCGCGCCGACCTCGACACCGCCCTCGGCGACGGCCTGCGGGAGCTGGGCCTGGCCCACGGGCTCGCGCTGACCGTGCACGTCCGGCGCCCGAAGAAGAGGTGAGCGCGATGCGCCAGGTCCGCAGAACGGCCAACCGGGTGCTGCTCGGCCTGGCCGGTGTGCTGCTGCTCGGCACCGGCGGCCTGGTGCTGCTCGGCGGGCTCGGCCTGCCCGCGAAGTGGCATCTGGGCCTGCCCGCCGGATGGCCCTGGCCCGGCCCCGACGGCGTACTGCTCTCCGCGCACCAGCGCACCCGCTGGACGGATCAGGGCTGGTGGTGGCCGGTCGTCATCGCCGCGCTGGCCGTCGTGGTCCTGCTGATGCTGTGGTGGCTGCTGGTCCAGCTGCGCCGGCACCGGCTGGAGGAGATCCTCGTCGACAGCGGCGACGGCGAGGGCGCCCAGCTGCGGGGCCGGGCCCTGGAGGGCGTACTCGCCGCCGAAACGGAGTCCCTGGAGGGCGTCGAACGGGCCGGTGTCCTGCTCACCGGCCGCCGTGGCGAGCCCCGGATCCGCGCCCTGCTGGCCCTCGCGCCGCACGCCGACCCGGGGACCGTCGTGCGGCGCCTGTCCGACGAGGCGGTGGCCCACGCCCGCCGCTCCGCCGGGCTCGACCGCCTGCCGGCGGAGGTCCGCCTGCAGGCCGTCAAACACCGTGCGGAGCGGGTCAGTTAGCTCCCTGCGCTGCTGGAGCGCGCGCCCGCTCAGAAACTGCGGCGCGCACCGCCGTCCACCGGCACCATCACGCCGGTGATGTACGACGCCGCCGGCGACAGCAGGAAGGCCGCGGCGCGACCGAACTCCTCGGGCTTGCCGTAGCGGCCCAGCGGGATCGCGGCGGAGTTGCGGGCGCGGCTGCCCTCGGGGTCGCCGGAGAGCGCGTCGAGCTGGGTCATCCGGTCGGTGGCGATCCGGCCGGGGATCACCCCGACGACACGGATGCCGCGCGGGCCCAGCTCGTTGGCGAGCGACTTGGCGAAGCCGGCGAGGCCGGGGCGCAGGCCGTTGGAGATGGTCAGGCCGCCGATCGGTTCGTGCACCGAGCTGGAGAGCACAAAGCCGATCACCCCGCCCTCGTCGAGTTCGGCGGCGGCCGTGCGGGCCAGCCGCACCGCGCCGAGGAAGACCGTCTCGAAGGCCGACTGCCACTGGTCGTCGGTGTTGTCGGCGGCGGTGCCCGGCGCCGGGCCGCCCACGCTGATCAGCATGCCGTCCAGGCGGCCGAAGCGCTCGCGGGCCGCCGCCACCAGGCGCGCCGGGGCGCCCGCGTCGGCGTTGTCGGCCGCCACCCCGAGGGCCCGCTCGCCCAGCTTCGCGGCCGCGGCCGCCGCGCTCTCCTCGGTGCGTCCGGTGATCACGACGTTGGCGCCGTCGGCGAGAAGCTCGCGGGCGGTGGCGAAGCCCAGGCCGCGGGTCGCTCCGGTGACGATGTACGTCCGGTCGGTGAGTCCAAGATCCATGGCCCTAGTGTGCCGGTGCCCCGTCCAGCAGGCCGAAGGCGGTCCCCACCAGGCCGATATGGCTGAAAGCCTGCGGGAAGTTGCCCAGTTGGCGGCGGGCCACCGGGTCGTACTCCTCGGCGAGCAGCCCCACGTCGTTGCGCAGCGTCAGCAGCCGCGCGAACAGCTCCTCGGCCGCCGCCCGCCGGCCGCTCAGCGCCAGCGCGTCGACGAGCCAGAACGAGCAGGCCAGGAACGCGCCCTCACCGCCCGGCAGCCCGTCGACCGACCCGCCCTCGGTGCTGTAGCGGCGCAGCAGGCCGTCCTGCGACAGCTCCCGGCGCACCGTGTCGATGGTGCCGGTCACCCTCGGGTCGTGCCCCGGCAGAAAGCCGACGCGGGGGATCAGCAGGGTCGCGGCGTCCAGCTCCGTGGAGCCGTAGTGCTGGGTGAAGGCGCCGCGCTCGGCGTCGTAGCCCCGCTCGCACACCTCCCGGTGGACCTCCTCGCGCATCGCCCGCCAGCGGCCGAGGTCCCCGCCCAGATGGGGAGCGCCCTCCATCGCCCGCACCGCCCGGTCGGCCGCCACCCAGGCCATGACCTTGGAGTGCACGAAGTGCCGGCGCGGCCCGCGGATCTCCCACAGCCCCTCGTCGGGGTCGCGCCAGGTGGACTCCAGATAGTCCACCAGCGCGCGCTGGATGCTCCAGGCGTGCGGCTCCGCCGGCAGCCCGGCGGCGCGCGCGATGTGGAAGGAGTCGATGACCTCGCCGTAGACGTCGAGTTGGCGCTGCTGCACGGCGGCGTTGCCGATGCGTACGGGCGCGGAGCCGGCGTATCCGGTCAGCCACGGCAGCTCGGACTCCGGCAACCGCCGCTCACCGGCCAGCCCGTACATGATCTGCAGATCGTCGGGGGCGCCGGCCACCGCCCGCAGCAGCCAGTCCCGCCAGGCGCCGGCTTCCTCCAGATACCCGGCCTGGAGCAGCGAGTCCAGAGTGAGGCTGGCGTCGCGCAGCCAGCAGTAGCGGTAGTCCCAGTTGCGGACGCCGCCCAGTTCCTCGGGCAGCGAGGTGGTGGGGGCCGCGACGATGCCGCCGGTGGGCGCGTAGGTCAGGGCCTTGAGAGTGATCAGCGAGCGGATCACCGCCGCGCGGTGCGGACCGTCGTAGCGGCAGCGCGCCGACCACGCGTGCCAGTCCTCCAGGGTGTCCCGGAGCGCCTCGAACGGCTCGATCTGGGTCGGCCGGGGCTCGTGCGAGGGGTGCCAGGTCAGCACGAACGCGGTGCGCTCGCCCTCGGCGACGGTGAAGTCCGAGCGGGTGCTGAAGTCCTTGCCGTAGGTCCTGCCCTGGGAGGGGGTGCGCAGCCAGACGGAGTCCGGCCCGGCGATCGCGACCCGGCAGCCCTCGGTGGCGCGCACCCAGGGCACCACCCGCCCGTAGTCGAACCGCAGCCGCAGCACCCCGCGCATCTCGACCCGGCCGCCGAGGCCCTCGACGATCCGTACGACATCGGGTGCGCGGTCCCGCTGCGGCATGAAGTCGGTGACCCGGACCCGGCCCTCGGGGGTGTGCCAGACGGTGTCGAGGATCAGCGAGTCACCGCGGTAGGAGCGCTCGGCGCGGGCCTCGCGGGACTTCGGCGACAGCCGCCAGTGGCCGTTGTCCTTGTCGCCGAGGAGGGCGGCGAAGCAGGCACCGGAGTCGAAGCGGGGCAGGCACAGCCAGTCGATCGAGCCGTCCCGGCCGACGAGTGCGGCGGTCTGCAGATCGCCGATGAGCGCGTAGTCCTCGATGCATGGGGGCACTGTGCGGCTCTTCCCGCCCGGCCGGTGCGCTACTCGGCGGTGACGGCTGTCCGGGCTAGGGCCTGTCCGACCCCGACCCATCGGACAGGCCCTAGGGGGGTGTCCCGTCGGGCAGGCCCTACGCCGTGGCGTCCGCGGACTCCCGGGTGGCGTCGGCCTCGCCGGCCGTCTTGGCCGCTGCCGCCGCGCGGTCGCGGCGCTCGCGGCGGACCAGGATCACCCAGCCGACCGGCACCGCCGCCGCGAACAGCCACCACTGGATCGCGTACGCCATGTGCGGGCCGATGGAGTCGTGGTCCGGCTCGGGCACCAGCTCCGGCTTGCCGCCGGGCTGCTCGGGAGCGGTCTGCTCGATATAGCCGCCGAGCGTCGGCCGGCCGATCCGCTTCGCCTGCTCCTTGCTGTTGATCAGCATGACCTGGCGGGCGGGCAGACCCTTGGTGTCCTTGATGCCGCTGGCCTCGGTGGTCTCGTCGGCCATCATCCGGCCGGTGACGGTGACCTTGCCCTTGGGGGCGGCGGGGACGTCCGGGAACTTGGTGAGGTCGTCGCCCGCGGAGATCCAGCCGCGGTTGACCAGGACGGCGTCGCCGTCGCCGAGGACCAGCGGGGTCAGGACGTAGTAGCCGATGCTCTGCTCGTCGGCGGCGGTGCGCTGGCGGACCACGACCTCGTGGGCGGTGTCGTAGCGGCCGGTGGCGGTGACCGTGCGCCACATCTCGCGCCGCGGCAGGTCCCGGCCGGGGGCGGTCAGGTCGGTGACCGGGACCGGCCTGGCCGCCAGGCTGGAGGCGATGAGCTGGTTCTGCGCCACCTTGTGCTCATGGCGGTGCAGCTGCCAGTAGCCCAGCTTGATCATGACGGGGATCAGCACGAGACCCACGAGGGTGAGGATCACCCACTGCCGGGACAACAGGAAGCGGTACACGGCCTCGACGGTACCTGGGGCGCCGCGGCCGCCGAGCCCGGGGTCCCCCGGCAGGGCCCGGGGGAGGGGCGGCCGGGCCGTTCAGACCCGGTCGACGATCCCCACCCTCCCGTCCGAGCGGGCGCAGTGGGCGCCGCAGTACCACTTGCCGTCGGCCTCGACGCCCTGGCCGATGATCTGGACCCGGCAGTGCTCACAGATCGGCGCCATGCGGTGGATGGCGCAGGAGAAGCAGTCGAAGACATGCACCGCGCCCTGCGCGTGCACCTCGAACGTCATCCCGTAGTCGTTTCCGCAGACCTCACAACGTGCCATGCGCCACAGGGTGCGGGCGGGCCCCGCCCGGGGCGCGGCGCCGGCGGGTGTGTTGGCCCGGCTTCACCCGGAAGCAGGCGGCGCCGCGGGGCCGGCCGGCTGCACGTCCTGGAGCAGCTGCATGAAGGCCGCCTCGTCGATCACGACCGTGCCGTACGCGGCGGCCTTGCTGGTCTTGGAGGTCTGGGCGTCCGGGTCGTTGGTCACCAGCAGGCTGGTCAGCCGGGACACGCTCGTCGCGATATGCAGCCCGGCCTCGATCGCCCGGTCCTCCAGCAGCTCGCGGTCCACCGAGGTGTCGCCCGAGAAGGCGACCCGCATCCCCTGGACGAGCCGGCCGCCGGCTTCATAGCGCCCCGGATTGGGATAGGGGCAGGCCGGGCGCTTGCGGGACGGCCGCCAGGACGTCGGGCGGTACGCGGAGGAGGCGGGGCGCTGCCGGGGCGCGGGGGCGTCCGACCACTCCGTCAGCGGCTGGCAGCTCAGCAGCGGCAGCCGCAGGTTCTCCCGCGCGGCCCGCCGCAGACTGGGGCGGAACGCCTCGGCCAGTACCCGGGCGTCGTCCAGCGCGTGGTGGGCGCGCTGCTGTACGACGCCGTAGTGCGCGGCGAGCGACTCCAGCTTGTGGTTGGGCAGCGGCAGCCGCAGCTCCTTGGAGAGCGCGATCGTGCACAGCCGCTGGCGCACCGGGGCGGTGGCCGCGGCGCGGGCGTACTCACGGGCGATCATCGACCAGTCGAACATGGCGTTGTGCGCGACCAGCACCCGGTCCTGAAGGCGCTCGGACAGCTGCGGCACGATCTCCGGGAAGAGCGGCGCGTCGGCGAGCACGGCGCTGGTCAGGCCGTGGATCCACACCGGCCCCGGATCGCGCTGCGGATTGACCAGGGTGTACCAGTGGTCCTGGACCTCGCCCTGCGCGTCGAGTTGGTACACGGCCGCGGAGATGATCCGGTCGTCGCGGGCCAGCCCCGTGGTCTCCACGTCGACCACCGCGTATCCCTGGGGATACCCGGACGGCCAGGGAGCCGGCGGCGTCTGCGGGCCCGGCTGCTGCCCGATCTTCGGCGCGATCGGGCCGGCTGCTGCCATGGGGTCTTCGAGCATGGTCACTGAGGATACGGGCCACCACTGACAGCCACCGAACCGCCGTCCGCCACGAGGGTCCGCGGCACGGTTGTTGACGGCCCGACCGGGCGGCCCCGGCCGGCACGCGGGGTGCCGTCCGCGCCTGCCCGCGGTCGGGCACGGCGGCCTTCCGGAGCGTCAGCACGCGGGGCCGGCGGGCCGCCGCGCGGACGTCCCGGGCTCCCCGGCCGCGAGCAGCGAGGCCACCACCGCCTCCAGCGCGGCCGCGAACAGCCGCTCCGTGTCGGCCGGCGCCGCCAGCGCGCGGGCCAGCGCCGGATCGTGCCCGGCGGTGGGGGAGTCCCACAGCTCGCCCTCGCTGGGGTGCTGCTCGGGTGACCGCTCCCGGGCGCGCTCGACCAGTACATGGCCGACGACCTGGAACTGGACGGCGCGCACCGCGTCGGCGGCGGCCCGCCCGCGCAGCCCCGCGGTGTGCATCTCGCGGACCAGCGCCTGCTGCGCGGGCAGGAACATCCGCTCCGTCAGGCCGCGTTCGTGCACCATCGCGATCAGCTGCGGCCGCTCGCGCAGCGCCGTGCGCAGGGCGCGGGCGACCGAGACGATGCGCGCGTGCGGGGTCCGCCCGATGGGGTGGATCTCGCCCATCTCCCGGACGGTGCGCTCGACGAGCGCGTCCAGCAACGACTCGCGGTTGCCGACGTGCCAGTAGATGGAGGTGACGGCCGTGCCCAGCTCCGTGGCGAGCCGGCGCATGGTCAGCGCGGCGGGGCCGTGCGCCCGGACCAGCCGGGCGGCCGTGGCCAGAACCTCTTCGCTGGTCAGCGCGGTACGTGTCATGCCCCCCACCTACCCCTTCAACTCCCGTTCCCGCAAGGCTCTTTACCCTTCGCCCCGGACGCTGTAACAGTGTTACAGGCGGGCATCGCAGCCGGCGCCCTCCACGGCGCCCGCCCGCCGACCTCCGTACGACCCCGCACGTCAACCCCCGCAAGTCACCGACGACGAAGGGCGGTACGACATGGCACGCATACGCTACGGAGCGCGCACCGAGGCGGAGATCGCCGCGGCGCGCACCGCCGCCGCCAAGCTCCCCGACATCTGGTCCACCGGCGTGGTCGCCGTCTGGGAGAGCGATCCCGACGCGGTCGCGGCCGTCCTGCCGCCGCCGCTGAAGCCCACCGGCCGCCCGCTGGTCCGGGCCGCCATCAGCACCGTCGACCTGCCCGGCTACCCCCTGGGCGCCGGCTCGGTCGCCGTCGCGGCCGCGCACCACGGCGTCGAGGGCTGGTATCCGCTGGTGATGCCGATGACCCACGAGCGGGCGCTGATCGGCGGCCGGGAGGTCTTCGGCGAGCCCAAGAAGCTGGGCGAGGTGACGGTGCAGCGCGACGGCCTCGTGGTGCGGGCCGCGCTCGCCCGGCACGGCATCGCGTTCGTCGAGGTGCGCGGCGCGGTCGACGGCGTCCTGCCGCTCCCGGAGCCGTCGCAGAAGACGGACTTCTACTTCAAGTTCCTTCCGGCGGTGGACGGTTCGGGCTTCGACGCGGACCCGGTCCTCGTGCACTGCCTGCGCGACGAGAAGGTCAGGAGGCTGGAGCGGATCACCGGGGACGTCGTCCTGCGGGAGTCGATGTACGACCCGGTCGCCGACCTCCCCGTGCGCACCCTGGTGGAGATCACCATCGGTGAGAAGACCACCGACCAGAAGGGCAGGGTCGTCGAGCGGGTCGGTGCCCGGGCCCTGCTCCCGTACATCCATCAGCGCTACGACGATCCGCAGCAGATCCTCGACGGCCCGCCCGAGGGGAGCGCCTGACATGGAGCTGCGACCGGGGCAGGTCGCCGTCGTCACCGGCGCGGCGAGCGGCGTCGGGCTCGCCATGGCCCGGCGGTTCGCGGCCGACGGCCTGAAGGTGGTGCTCGCCGACGTCGAGCGGGGCGCCCTGGAGAGCGCGGCGGACGGGCTGCGGGCGCAGGGGGCGACCGTGCACGCACGCGTGGTCGACGTCGGGGAGCGCGAGCAGGTGATGGCGCTCGCCGAGGACACCTACGCCACCTTCGGCGCCTGCCATGTGCTGTGCAACAACGCGGGCGTCGGCTCCGGCGCCGAGGGCCGCATGTGGCAGCACGAGCCCAACGACTGGAAGTGGGCGTTCGCGGTCAACGTGTGGGGCGTCTTCCACGGCGTCCAGGCGTTCGTCCCCCGCATGATCGCGGGCGGGGAGGTGGGCCATGTCGTCAACACCTCGTCGGCCGACGGCGGTATCGCCCCGCTGCCCACCGCCTCGGTGTACGCGGTCACCAAGGCCGCCGTCGTGACGATGACGGAGTCCCTGTACGCGCATCTGCGGGCCGAGCGGGCACGGGTCGGCGCCTCGGTGCTCTTCCCCGGGCCGCACATGCTGCGGACCGGCCTGTGGGAGTCGCACCGCAACCGCCCCGACCGGTACGCCAAGCAGCGGCCCCGCAAGACCCCCTACCGCAGCCTCGACCAGTGGGAGGCCGCGATGAAGGAGGCCGGGCGCGAGATCGAGTTCACCCCGGTCGAGCAGGTCGCGGACCTGGTCGCCGACGGCATCGCCGCGGACCGCTTCTGGCTGCTGCCCGAGAGCGAGCACAGCGACAGCCAGATCCGGGCCCGGTCGCGGTCGATGCTGGACCGGGCGAACCCGGCGTATCTGGAGAGCTTCATTCTCGACTGAGGACGAGGGACATGCGATGAGCAACCAGGACCCGTACCTGATCATCTCCTCCGACTGCCATGCCGGACTGCCCACCGAGGAGTACCGGCCCTATCTGGAGCGCCGCTTCCACCGCGCCTTCGACGAGTTCCTCGGCGAGCGGGACGCCCGCCGCGCGGAGGCGACCCGCCTGGGCATCCGCAACGACGCGTTCGCCGCCAAGTGGTTCCAGGACAACGAGGAGGGCCTGCGCGGTGGCTGGGACAGCGCACAGCGCCTCAAGGAGCTCGACGGCGACGGGGTGGCCGCCGAGGTCGTCTTCCCCGACGCGGACGCCGTGGACAGCCGGACGGCGGCGCCCTTCGGCGTCGGGCTCGGCCTCTCCGGCGACCAGGACCCCGAACTCGGCATGGCCGGCGCCCGGGCGCACAACCGCTGGCTCGCCGACTTCGTCTCCCGCAACCCCGAACGGCACTGCGGCGTCGCCCTGCTGCCCGTCACCGCCGACCCGGAGAAGGTCGTCGCGGAGGTGCACCGGGCCAAGGAGTCCGGGCTCGGCGCCCTGATGATCCCCTCCATGTGGGTCGACAACGAGCCGTACCACGCGCGGCGCTACGACCCCGTGTGGGCGGCGGCCGCCGCCTGCGGGATGCCGGTCCTGACCCACTCCGGAGCGGCGCCCCGCCACGAGTACGGGGACCACCTCGGCATCTATGTGAGCGAGGTGACCTGGTGGCCGGCCCGCCCGCTCTGGTTCCTGCTGTGGTCCGGTGTCTTCGAGCGCCATCCGGGCCTGAAGTTCGGTGTGGCGGAGTCCGGTTGCTGGTGGCTGCCGAACCTGCTGTGGTTCATGGACCGGCTCTACCTGGGCGCCCACGGCGGCAAGAAGCTGTCCCCGTTCGCCGAGCTGAAGCGCGCCCCGCACGAGTACCTGGACCGGCAGGTCTTCGTCTGCGCCACCAACACCAAGCGCCGCGAACTCGCCCAGCGCTACGAGATCGGCGTCGACAACATCCTGTGGGGCAGCGACTTCCCGCACCCGGAAGGGACCTGGCCCGGCACCCGCGCCTGGCTGCGCGACACCTTCCACGACATCCCGGTCGCCGAGACCCGGCGGATGCTGGGCCTGGCCGCCGCCGAGGTCTTCGGCTTCGACACCGACCGGCTGGCCCCGCTCGCGGCCCGCATCGGCCCGACCCCGGCCGACCTCGGCCAGGACGCCGACCAGAGCGCCGTCGAGACCTCCTGGGCCCGCTCCCGCGAGGCGGGCCGGCACTGGCTCACCGGACAGGACTTCCCGACCCTGGGGGTGACGCCGTGAGCAGCTCCGAGGACCGGTACACGGTGATCTCGGCGGACTGCCACGCGGGCGCCGACCTCCTGGACTACAAGCCGTACCTGGAGGCGAAGCACCACGACGCCTTCGACGCCTGGGCGGCCACCTACGTCAACCCGTACGAGGACCTGCTCGCCGACACCGCCGACCGCAACTGGAACTCCGCCCGGCGGCTGGCGGAACTGGAGGCCGACGGCATCGTCGCCGAGGTCGTCTTCCCCAACACCATCCCGCCGTTCTTCCCCAGCGCGTCGCTGATGGCACCGGCGCCCACCCGTGCGGAGTTCGAGCAGCGCTGGGCGGGCCTGCGCGCCCACAACCGCTGGCTCGCCGACTTCTGCGCCGAGGCCCCGGGGCGCCGGGCCGGCGTCGCCCAGATCCTGCTCAACGACGTCGACGAGGCCGTACGGGAGGTCCGCCGCACCAAGGAGGCCGGCCTCACCGGCGGCGTCCTGCTCCCCGGCACACCGCCCGGCTCGGGCCTGCCCGAACTCCACTCCGAGGTGTACGACCCCCTGTGGGCCGTCTGCGCCGAGCTGGAGGTCCCCGTCAACCACCACGGCGGCTCGGCCTCCCCGCCCCTCGGCGACGAGCCCGCCGCCCGCGCCGTCTTCATGGTCGAGACGACCTGGTTCTCGCACCGCGCCCTGTGGCACCTGATGTTCGGCGGCGCCTTCCACCGCCACCCGGGCCTGCGCCTGGTCCTCACCGAGCAGGGCTCCGGCTGGATCCCCGGCGTCCTGGGCATGCTGGACTACTACCACGGCCGGCTGGTGGCCGCCGCGTCCCGGGCCGCCACCGCCGAGTCCAAGTTCGGTGCCGGTCTGGCCGCGGGCATGGGCGCCTCGCCGGGCAGCGTCTGGCGCGAGCGCTGCTACGTGGGCGCCAGCTTCATGCGCCCCCACGAGGTCCCGCTCCGCCACCGCATCGGCCTCGACAAGATCATGTGGGGCAGCGACTACCCCCACGACGAGGGCACCCACCCGCACTCCCGCGAGGCCCTCCGCCTCGCCTACGCGGGCCTGCCGTCCGACGAGATCGCCCAGATGCTCGGCACCAACGCCGCCCGGGTCTACGGCTTCGACCTCACCCGCCTCGCCCCGATAGCCGCCCGCGTCGGCCCGACGCACGGCGAACTCGCGGTACCCCTGGACGAGATCCCGCCGGACGCCACCAGCCCGGCGTTCGCCCCGGGCGGCTCGGTACGGGTGTGGTGAGACCCGGGCCGGCCGCGAGGCGCCGCGGCGGGTTCAGGCGGACGCGGCCGTCGAGGGGCCGAGTACCCGGGCGGTCCGGGGGAGTTCCTCCACCGAGCCGTTCCCGTCCACCCGTACCCGGCGCAGGGTGGCCCCGGGCGCACGGGTGACGACCTCCGTGAGGCGGCCGCCGGTGAACAGCCCGGCGGCGCCGTCGTCGACCGCCCAGCCGCCGGGAAGCGCACCGTCGTCGACGGCCGTCAGATAGCCGGGGCGGCGCTCGGGCTCGCTGTCGTAGTGCGGGCACAGGCTGCCGGGCAGCAGCCCCAGCCCGTCGGCGAGCGGTGCCGGCGGGCCGAAGGAGTCCGAGAACGCGCTCTGGAACCAGCAGCACGCGCCCGCGCTGATGCCGCACAGCACCACCCCCGCCTGGTACGCCTCGCGCAGCACCGCGTCCAGGCCGTGCAGCCGCCAGACGGCGAGCATGTTGCGGTACGACGGCAAGCTACCGGCGGTACGCCGTGCCGGGCAGCTGACATCACGTCTCACATACTTCTGAGTAACAACCCCTAGCGGCACCCCCGTCACCGCCCTTATGGTGCGGTGCATGCCGCACCTGCCCGATGTCGTGTTGTGGTCCGTACCCGCCTTTGTCCTGCTCACCGTGGTCGAGATGGTGAGCTACCGGCTGCATCCCGACGAGGACGCGGCCGGCTACGAAGCCAAGGACGCGGCCACCAGCGTCGGCATGGGGCTGGGCAGCCTGGTCTTCGACGCGCTGTGGAAGATACCCATCGTGGCGATCTACGCCGCGGTCTACGAACTCACCCCGCTGCGGGTTCCGGTGCTGTGGTGGACGCTGCTGCTGATGCTGCTCGCCCAGGACTTCTTCTACTACTGGTCGCACCGCGGCCACCACGTCATCCGCATCCTGTGGGCCTGCCATGTGGTGCACCACTCCAGCGAGAAGTTCAACTTCACCACCGCCCTGCGGCAGCCCTGGACGACCTGGACCGTCTGGCCGTTCTACGTCCCGATGGTCGCCCTCGGCGTGCATCCGGCCGCGATCGCCTTCACCTCCGGCGCCAACCTGGTCTACCAGTTCTGGGTGCACACCGAACGGGTCGGCAAGCTGCCGCGGCCCTTCGAGTTCGTCCTCAACACCCCCTCCCACCACCGCGTCCACCATGCCTCGCAGGGCGGCTACCTGGACCGCAACTTCGGCGGGATCCTGATCATCTGGGACCGGATGTTCGGCTCGTTCGTCCCCGAGACCGAACGGCCCGTCTACGGCCTCACCAAGAACATCAAGACCTACAACCCGCTGCGGGTGGCCACCCACGAGTACGCCGCCATCGCCCGCGACGTACGGGCCGCGGACAGCTGGAGCGAGCGCGCCGGGCGGGTCTTCCGCGGACCGGGCTGGCAGCCGGCCGCGCGGCGGGCGGCCGCGCCGGCCGACCGCACGGCGCCCGCCTCGGTCGAGGAGCCCGTGACGTGACGCCGCGCTGGCCGGGCGGCCTGCGGCCGCTGTCCGTGGCGTTCGCCGTGCTGGCCGCCGTGCACCTCGGGGCGCTGATCGCGGGAGCCGGGACCATCGAGCAGCTCACCAAGCCCGCGCTGATGCCGGTGCTCGCCGGATACGTGCTGGCGCGCGGCGGCCCCGTGCTGCTGGCCGGTGCGCTGCTGTTCGGCTGCGGCGGCGACACCTTCCTCCAGATCGGCGGAGCCGCCGGGGGTGCTGTCTTCCTGGTGGGGATGGGCTCGTTCGCCGCCGGGCACCTGTGCTACCTGCTGCTGTTCGCCCGCCACGGAACGGGACCCGGCCCCGGGCGGCGGGGGCGCACCACCGCGCTCACCGCCGCCTACGCCGCCGCGCTGGCCGGGACCGTGGCCCTGCTGTGGCCCGGCCTCCCGGCCGAACTGCGGATCCCGGTCGCCGGGTACAGCCTGCTGCTGACCGCGATGGCCTTCGGGGCGCTGCGCGCCGGCCCCTGGGCCACGGCCGGCGGACTGCTCTTCCTGCTCTCCGACACCTTGATCGCGAGCGGTATCGCCCACTGGCCGCAGCTGCCCGCCCCGCAGTTCTGGATCATGGTCAGCTACGTCGCCGCCCAGTGCGCCCTGACCGCCGGCGTCCTGCGCTCCGCCGCCGATACGGAGCCGCGGCCCCGCTCCCGTCACACGGAAGAGGTCCCGGCGGCCGGCGTCGCGTAGGGCCCTTCCGGCCCTGGCCCACCGGACGGACGGACCCCGAGCGGCGGATTTGAGTCTCCCCCCGTGGGAGACCCGACAGTGGACGGCATGTACGAGGACGGCACAGGCCCACTGACCATCGGCGCACTGGCGCGCCTGACCGGCGTTTCGGTCAAGACCATCCGGAACTGGTCCGACCAGGGCCTGCTGCCGCCCGCCGCCCGCACCCCCGCGGGCTACCGGCTGTACGGCGGGGACGCCCCGGCCCGCCTGGAGATCGTGCGCAGCCTGCGCGAACTGGGCATCGGGACCGCGGCGATCCGCTCCGTACTGCGGCGCGAGCGCACCCTCGCCGAGACGGCGGCGCAGTGGGCGGACGCGCTGGACGCGCAGATCCGCACCCTGCGGCTGCAGAGCGCCGTGCTGCGAACGGTGGCCGAGCGGGACAGCACGGCAGAGGAGCTGCCCCACATGACCGAACTGGCCCGCCTGTCGGCCGATGAACGCCGCCGGATCATCGCGGACTTCCTGACCGACGCCCTCGACGGCGTCCCCGACTCCGCCTACCGCAGCGGTCTGCTGGCCGCCGTCCCCGACCTGCCCGACGCCCCCACCCCCGAGCAGCTCGGCGCCTGGGTCGAACTGGCCGCCCTGGTCCGCGAGCCGGAGCTGGCTGCCGCGCTGCGCCGGCTGGCCGAGTACAGCGCGCGCACCGCGCCGGAAGGCGGCGGCGCGGAAGCGGAGGCGGCCGCCGTGCGTGTCGCCGAGCTGATGCGTGAGCGCGCCGAGACGGCCGTGGCGGCCGGGATCGCCCCCGACTCACCGGCCGCGGGTCCCGTCGTCGCCGAGCTGGTCGCCGCCTGGCTCCCCACCCAGGCAGGCACCGCCCAGGCGCCCACCCAGGACGGCCCGCCCGCCCGCGCCCGGCTGCTGGAGCAGCTGCGGACCGCGGCCGAGCCGTCCGTCGAGCGCTACTGGCGGCTGCTGTGCGCGGTCACCGGCCGGCCCGCCCCGCCCGACTGGGGCGCCGCGGACACCTGGACGACCGCGGCCCTGCGCGCCCACCTCCGGCCGCTGGAGGTCGATCGCTCCGTGTTCGAGGAGACCGACCCGCAACGCGTGCTCTACGCCTACCAGCAGGTGCCCCGGGACGTCGGCGCCCTGGTGGCCGCCGTACGGCCGGCGGACCTCGCGCTGCCGACGCCCTGCGCGCACTGGAGCGTGGCACGGCTGCTGAACCACATGGTGTGGGAGAACCTGATGGCCGCCTCGATAGCCGAGGGCGACCCGCGCACCGACCACACCGCCGACCACCTCGGCGACGACCACATCGCCGCCTTCGAGGACTCGGCGCGCGCCGCCCTCGCCGCGTTCACCGGCAGCGGGATGCTGCACCGCCGCTACGGGCCCCACGAGGCACCCGGCTCGATGATCGTCCAGCAGGTGGTGGTCGAACTCCTCGCCCACGGCTGGGATTTGGCGACGGCGCTGGGCGCCCCGACCGGCCTCGCGCCGGAGGTCGCCGAGGAGACCCTGGCGGCGGCGCACCGGATCTACGGGGCCGCGCCGCGCACCGAGGGCGGATCGTTCGCGCCCGAGCGCCCGGCCGCGCCCGGGGCCACCGCCGCCGACCGGCTCGCGGCCTTCCTCGGCCGCGAGCGGCCCCCGGCCGGGCTCGGCTGACGGTCCCGGCCCGGCCAGAACGCCCGGCACACCGTGCGGTGTGCCGGGCGGGGCGCGCGGTTACTTCTTCACCGCGTCCAGGGCATCGACGATGCCGTAGCCGAAGTGGCTGTTGACGTGCTTGGTGCCGGTGCAGGTCGCGTCACCCGCGGGGCAGCCGGGGTTGTCCGCCTGCTGCTTGAGCAGCCACTGGATCTCCTGCGGGCTGGACTTGGGGTGGGCGCTCTTGAGCAGCGCCGCGACGCCGGAGACATGCGGGGACGCCATGGAGGTGCCGGCCAGGTAGGCCCAGTCGCCGCCCGGCATGGTGGAGAGGATGTTGCCGTTCTTGGCGGGCAGCTCGGGAACCTGCTTGGAGTCGCCGCCCGGTGCGGCCACATCGATCTGGCCGAGCCCGTAGTTCGAGTAGCCGGACTTGAGCTTGTGCACACCGGTCGCCGCGACGGTCACCGTGCCCGGCAGCTGGGTGGGCACATCCCAGCAGGTCTTCGGGTTGATGGTACGCTCGACGGGGGTGGAGTCGTTCGGGCTGCTGGCGTCGGGGAGCTTGGCGGCCCCCAGATCGAGGTTGGAGTTGCCCGCGGCGGCGATGTTGATCGCCCCCTTGCGCTGGGCGTAGCTCGCCGCACGGCCGACCGCGTCAACGATGGCGGCCTGGTCGGCGTCATCCTTGCAGTTGAACATCCACGGGTCGACGTAGTAGCTGTTGTTGGTGACCTCGACGCCGTGGTCGGCCGCGAAGACGAAGGCGCACACCACGCTCTCGGCGTAGAACAGGCTCGTCTCCGGCTCGCTGACCTTGATCGCGGAGACCTTCACGCCCGGGGCGACGCCCGCCACGCCGACGCCGTTGCGGGCCGCGGCGATCGTGCCCGCGACATGGGTGCCGTGGTAGTCGCTGTCGGGGTTCCAGGGGCGCCAGGACCCCTTGGAGGTGTCGGCCACGCCGCCGACGCAGTTGGCGGACTGCTTCGCGGAGAAGTTCGCCTTCAGGTCCGGGTGGGTGTCGTCCACGCCGGTGTCGATGACGGCGACGGTGACGTCCCGGCTGCCGGGGTTCACCTGCGCGGCCTGGTCGGCCTTGATGGCGGGCAGGTCCCACTGCAGCGGCTCCAGCGGCTCCTGTCCGTTCGCCTTCGCCGCGCTGCCGGCCGCCTTGAGCTGCGACGTCGTCAGGTCCACCTTCTGCGGCTTGCCGACGTCGGTGGTGCCCGAGGGCTTCAGGGGCGCGGTGCGGCTGGCACCGGCGGTCTGCACGCCCGGCACCGTCCGCATGGTGGCGGCGAACTGCGGGTTCGCCGAGTGGACGACGATCACGCCTATCTGCTCATGGGCGACGATCACCTTCCCGCCGGCCTTGGCTATCGCCTTCTCCACCTTGCCGACGGTGGCCTGGCCGGGCGTGGTGTTCACGACGTACGAGAGCAGCGGGCCGTCGGCCTGCGCGGCGGCCGGTACGGAGCCCTGGGGTGCGGCGGTGGCCGCGTTCGGCAGGAAGCCGAGGGACGCCGTCAGGGCCAGCCCGAGCGGTACGGCCAGCGCCCGCATGCGTCTGGATCGGGGATGTGCCATGGGGGTACTCCACATCATCCGTGAGACCGCCCGTACGCGGGTTTGCGTACGGGCGGATGCAGTGAGACGTGAAGTTATCGGCGATCACTGACGCACAGCAATGGAACGGGGAGAAAACCTCTCAGGGGTGGTGAATTGATGTGCTGTCAGCTCCGGTCGCGGCTCGGTTCGCGAGGGCCGTCCGGCCTGGCGTCCCGTCAGTCGCCGCGCCGCAGCGTGGCGATGCTCAGCAGCGGCAGGGGGATCCGCGGGCCGTACCAGCGGCGCGCTGCCGGGGCGGTCTCCGGGCGCGGCCGCGACGGGGCGACGGTGAGCGGCGCCGGCAGCCGGACGCTGCCGTACGGGCGCCGGCGGGGAACGGAGGGCTGCGGGGCCTGCTGGGGCGGCGGGTTCACATCCGGCTCAACGAATCGCCCCGCGCGCGGTGGCGGTCGCCGCGGCCATTCCCCCCGATTTTCCCTCGGAGATTCCACCAACGCCCCTCTGTCGCAACGTGTGGCGCGGCCTTACCATGCGTGATCAACATCACTTATGCGGGCCTTACGTCGACCGGGCCGTCCCCCGTGCGGACCGGCGCACCAGCCCCGAGCCAGCCGCCCCCTCGCGTCAGGAGATCCCGTGAGCGCCGCACCCACCATCGATCCGGGGACGCATGAACCGCCCGACTACATCCAGGTGCAGTCGAGCCCGGAATTCAACGAACTCCGCAGCGCACACCGCTCGTTCGCCTTCCCGCTGACCGTCGCCTTCATCGTCTGGTACCTCGGGTACGTACTGCTGTCGAGCTACGCCGGCGGCTTCATGGCCACCAAGGTCCTCGGCAACATCAACGTCGCGTTCGTACTCGGCATCGCCCAGTTCGTGACCACCTTCCTCATCGCCTGGTGGTACTCCCGGCACGCCGCCGCCAAGCTCGACCCCAAGGCCGAGGCCATCAAGTCCCGCCTGGAGGGTGCCGCATGACCCCCGCTCAGCAGCCGCTCGCGCTCCAGCTCGCGGCCGGCGGCGCGGGTGAGCACCGCGCCCTGATCGTCACCCTGTTCGCGGTCTTCGTCGCCGCCACCCTCGGCATCACCGTCTGGGCCGGCCGGCAGACCAAGGGCACGGAGGACTTCTACGCCGGCGGCCGGCAGTTCAGCGGCTTCCAGAACGGCCTGGCCATCTCCGGCGACTACATGTCCGCCGCGTCCTTCCTCGGCATCGCCGGCGCCATCGCCCTCTTCGGCTACGACGGCTTCCTCTACTCCATCGGGTTCCTCGTCGCCTGGCTCGTCGCCCTGCTGCTGGTCGCCGAACCGCTGCGCAACTCCGGCCGGTTCACCATGGGCGACGTGCTGGCCTACCGGATGCGCCAGCGCCCGGTCCGCACGGCCGCGGGCACCTCCACCATCATCGTGTCGATCTTCTACCTGCTCGCCCAGATGGCCGGCGCCGGGGCCCTGGTCACCCTGCTGCTGGGCATCACCAGCGAGGCCGGCAAGATCCTGGTCGTCGTCATCGTCGGCATCGTGATGATCCTCTACGTCAGCATCGGCGGCATGAAGGGCACCACCTGGGTGCAGATGGTCAAGGCGGTCCTGCTGATCGCCGGCACCCTGCTGATCACGTTCCTGGTGGCGCTGAAGTTCGACTTCAACATCTCCGCGCTGCTCGGCGCGGCCGCGGAGAACAGCGGAAAGGGCTCCGCCTTCCTGGAGCCCGGCCTCAAGTACGGCGCCACCGCCACCTCGAAGATCGACTTCATCTCGCTGGGCCTCGCGCTCGTCCTGGGCACCGCCGGCCTGCCGCACATCCTGATCCGCTTCTACACCGTCCCCACCGCCAAGGCCGCCCGCAAGTCGGTGAACTGGGCGATCGGCATCATCGGCGTCTTCTACCTGATGACCATCGCGCTGGGCTTCGGCGCCGCGGCCCTCATCAAGCCCGACACGATCACCGCCTCCAACAAGGCGGGCAACACCGCGGCGCCGCTCCTCGCCGAGGCGATCGGCGGCGGCGCCGGCTCCACCGGCGGCGCCATCCTGCTCGCCGTGATCTCCGCGGTGGCCTTCGCCACCATCCTCGCGGTGGTCGCCGGCCTCACCCTCGCCTCGTCCTCGTCCTTCGCGCACGACCTGTACGTCAACGTCCTCCGCAAGGGCGAGGCCACCGAGAAGGAGGAGGTCGGTGCGGCCCGCTGGGCGACCGTCGGCATCGGCGCGGTCGCCATCGTGCTGGGCGTCTTCGCCCGCGGGCTGAACGTCGCCGGCCTGGTGGCGCTCGCCTTCGCGGTCGCCGCCTCCGCCAACCTCCCGACGATCCTCTACAGCCTGTTCTGGAAGCGCTTCACCACCCAGGGCGCGCTCTGGTCCATCTACGGCGGGCTCGCCTCCTCCGTCTTCCTGGTGCTCTTCTCGCCGGTCGTCTCCGGCAAGGAGACCTCCATGTTCCCCGGCGCGGACTTCGCCTTCTTCCCGCTGGAGAACCCGGGCCTGATCTCCATCCCGCTGGGCTTCCTGCTCGGCTGGCTGGGCTCGCTGCTGTCCAAGGAGGAGCCGGACGTCAAGAAGTACGCCGAACTGGAGGTCCGCTCGCTGACCGGCACCGGGGCGCACTAGCCGCCCGCGCCCCGCGCGCACTGAGTCGTCCGCACAGGACCGGGGCGGGGTGGCGTCGTAGATCCCTACGACGCCACCCCGCCCACGTCGTGCTTCTCATCTCTGCTCGCTGTCACACCCATCGCGTAGTCTCGAAGACGTACTGATCCACACGGGAGACGTACCAAGGCGAACCAGGACGTCACCAGACATCCCGAGCCGTCCGTCCCGGGGAGGGGGCCCTGTGCTCATCGACACCTACGGTCGTGTGGCCACCGACCTGCGCGTTTCGCTCACCGACCGCTGCAATCTGCGGTGCACGTACTGCATGCCCGAAGAGGGCCTGCAGTGGCTCGCCAAGCCCGATCTGCTCACCGACGACGAGATCGTCCGGCTGATCGACATCGCGGTGCGCGACCTGGGCATCGAAGAGGTCCGCTTCACGGGCGGTGAGCCGCTGCTCCGCCCCGGCCTGGTCGGCATCGTCGAGCGGGTCGCCGCCCTCACCCCCCGCCCCCGGATGTCGCTGACCACCAACGGCATCGGCCTTCAGCGCACGGCCGCGGCGCTGCGCGACGCCGGCCTCGACCGCGTCAACGTCTCCCTCGACACCCTGCGCCCCGACGTCTTCCAGACCATGACCCGCCGCAAGCGGCACGACGACGTGCTCCGCGGCCTGGAAGCCGCCCGCGAAGCCGGTCTGACCCCGGTCAAGGTCAACGCCGTCCTGATGCCGGGCCTCAACGACGACGAGGCCCCCGACCTGCTCGCCTGGGCGATCGCCCACGACTACGAACTCCGCTTCATCGAGCAGATGCCGCTCGACGCCCAGCACGGCTGGAAGCGCGACGGCATGATCACCGCCGGTGACATCCTCGCCTCGCTGCGCACCCGCTTCGAGCTCACCCCCGAGGGCCAGGACGAGCGCGGCTCCGCGCCCGCCGAGCGCTGGCAGGTCGACGGCGGACCGCACCGCGTCGGCGTGATCGCCTCCGTCACCCGCCCGTTCTGCCGCGCCTGCGACCGCACCCGGCTGACGGCCGACGGCCAGGTCCGCACCTGCCTCTTCGCCACCGAGGAGACCGATCTGCGGACGGCGCTGCGCTCCGGGGCGCCCGACGAGGAGATCGCCCGCATATGGAAGCGCGCGATGTGGGGCAAGAAGGCGGGCTCCGGCCTGGACGACCCGTCCTTCCTGCAGCCCGAGCGCCCGATGTCCTCGATCGGCGGCTGACCCGCCCGGCATCGCTCCCCGCCGCCCGGCATCACTTCCCGGCGGCGGACGCCTCCCACTCCTGAAGTGTCACCACGTCCTTGAGGAAGCCGCGCACACCGAGGAACTGCGAAAGATGCTCCCGGTGCTCCTCACAGGCCAGCCAGGTCTTGCGGCGGTCCGGCGTGTGCAGCTTCGGGTTGTTCCAGGCCAGCACCCAAACGGCGGCGGCCCGGCAGCCCTTGGCGGAGCAGATGACGGCGGCGTCGCCCGCGGTGGAGTCGGGAAGATCAGGGGAGTTCACGGCCTCAACCCTACGTCCTGCGGCCCGGGGCCCTTCAGACCATGACCGGGAGCGGACATGACGACGCCGGGCAGCCACGGGGGGAGCCGCCCGGCGTCGGTCCGTCGCTCCGACGGGGGATGCGGAGCGCGTTACGCAGTATGTCACGGGGAATGGTGCGCGGTGCACCGGAACTCCATGATTGATCTGAGCTTTTCTTGAGCTTTGCAGACCGAATGCTGATCAGTGGGCGTCGGGGCGGGGCGTGGACGTGTCCGCCCCAGGCCGCTCCGCTTCGGATTCCGCTGGTGCGGCGGGGGATCCCGGCGTCAGCATCGGCCTGGTCGGCCCCGCGACGAAGGTTTTCGGAAGCGAAGGGGCGTTCTCCCGGCCCGCGTTGGCGATCACCACCGCGATATAGGGCAGCGCCATGCCCAGCACCAGCGTCGCAATGGCAACGGGCCGCTCCACGTTCCACAGCACGACGGTCAGCAGCACGGCCACCGTCCGCACCGCCATCGAGATCACATACCGCCGCTGCCGCCCGCGCACATCCTCGGACAGCCCCTGGCGAGCCCCTGTGATCCGGAAGGTCTGGCCGCTGCTCTGCTTCCGCATCACGTTCCACCACCTGCTGGGTCATGCCGGATTCTCCCCGGTCTCCGGTCGTATCCCACGGTACGCCGCACCTGCGCCGCCTTCGAGACCGGGGCCCGCCCCCGTTCGGCCGGGTCCGCCGGGACGGACGGCGGACCACCGGCTCCGGCGTGCGGCGTAGCCGATGCGGAGCGACACTGGCGGGGCGACCCTCACGCGCACCGCGCCGTAAGAGGAGGCGACATGACCTGGTTGTGGGCGATCATCGTGGGCCTGGTGCTGGGCCTGATCGCGAAGGCCATCATCCCGGGCAAGCAGCAGATCCCGCTCTGGCTGACCGTGATCTTCGGCATGCTGGGCAGCGTCCTCGGCAACTGGCTGGCCACCGGCATCGGCGTCAATGAGACCCGCGGCATCGACTGGATCCGGCACCTGCTGCAACTGATCGGCGCGGTCCTCGTCGTCGGGATCGGCGACCGCCTGTGGGTATCCATGCGCCGCCGCAAGACAACGGCTTAGCGCTCCGCCGGCCTGGAGGCACGAGGGCGACGCCCGAAGCCTGCCGGCCCGGGGCAGCAAAAACGCCAGGCGGCCGGTGCGCACCCACGCGCACCGGCCGCCTCCGCTCAAGCCTGCCCGGTCAGCGGCCCGCGAGCTGCGCCAGCTTCCGGCCGGCCTTGAGGTACGCGACCCCGGCCGGGTCCGTGAGCTTCTCGGCCAGCACCTCGTTCAGCGGCCGGATCGCATCCGCCTCCGCGAGCACCACCGTCTGCTGGCCGTCCTCGCCCTCCACGACCAGCCGCAGCGCGTTCTGCTTGGCCAGCCGCCGCGCCGCCGAGGCGCTCGGGGTGAACTCCAGCACCTTGGTCAGCACCGCGGCCACCGTCTCCGCGCCGTGCTCGGCGACCTCGACGACCGGCAGCGACTCCACGTCGGAGAAGGACTTCTTGGAGAACTGCGCGACGAAACCGGCGCGCGCCGCCATCGCCGCCTCCAGGCCGTACAGCGCGGCCACGACCTCGCCCGCGAGGACCTTCTTGAGGTCCATCGGGTGCAGCGAGCGGTCCGCGACCCGGCCCAGGACGAGCGCGATCTCCTCGTCCGTCCACTCCGTCCACGCCTTGAGGTACGGCTCCATCAGCCGGTCCGGCACCGACATGATCTTGCCGAAGACATCGTCGGCGGGCGCGCTCAGACCGACGTAGTTGCCCTTGGACTTGGACATCTTGGCGCCGGTGCCGTCCGTGCCCTCGATCAGCGGCATGGTCACCACCAGCTGCGGCCGCTGCCCGCGCAGCTCCATCAGCTTGCGGCCCATCTGCAGATTGAGCAGCTGGTCGGAGCCGCCCAGCTCGACATCGCACTCCAGCGCCACCGAGTCCAGGCCCTGCGCGATGGGGTAGAGCAGCTCCGTCATCGTCAGACCGGAGCCGGCCGCGAGCCGGTTGCGGAAGTCCTCGCGCTGCAGCAGCTGCGAGGCCGGCACCTGGGCGAGCAGCGCGAGCAGCTCGGGGAAGGTGTACGGCGCCAGCCACTCGCTGTTCTGCCGGAAGCTGACCTTCTCGAAGTCGAAGAAGGGGCGAACCTGTTCGCGGTAGGTGGCGAGGTTGTGCGCGATGTCGTCGTCGGTGAGCGGCGGGCGCTCGGCCGTACGGCCCGACGGGTCGCCGATCTTGGCGGTGAAGTCGCCGATGATCAGCGTGACGTCGTGGCCGAGCCGCTGGAACCGGCTCAGCACGATCAGCGGCACCGCATGCCCCAGGTGCACATCGGTCGCCGTCGGGTCGATGCCGAGCTTGATGTGCAGGCCCTTGCCGGCCGCCCGGCGCTCCTCGATCCGCTCGGCCAGCTTCTCCACGCCCGGCAGCACCTCGACCGTACGGGCCGCGATCAGCTCGGCCTGCTCCTTGGCGGGCAGGTCCGTCAGATCGAGATAGCGCCGGTCGCCCGTCTCCTTGAGCAGCTCCCGGACGGTGCCGTCCGAGGAGAGGTCGGCGGAGAGCAGAGTGCTGGCGCGGGCGACGGATTCGCCGAGGCGTGTCATGGCGTTCCTGATCGATCGTGGTTCCCAAACGGGAGGACAAGCCCGCAGTCTATTCGCCGGGCGGGCCCTCCCGCGCTGTCGCACCCGAAGCCCGCACCCGAAGCCTGCACCCGAAGCCCGCACCCGAGGCCCGCAGCCGTGCGCACCGGCCGGGCGCCCGCGGCCCGGCTCACACCCCCTGGCTGACCGAGCTCATATGGAAGTCCGGGACGCGCAGCGCGGGCATCGCCGCCCGGGTGAAGTAGTCGCCCCACTCCCGCGGCAGGGTCCGCTCCGTACGGCCCGCCTCCACCGCCCGGGACAGCAGGTCCACCGGCGACTCGTTGAACCGGAAGTTGTTGACCTCGCCGGTCACCTCGCCGTTCTCGACCAGATAGACACCGTCCCGGGTCAGCCCGGTCAGCAGCAGCGTCGCCGGATCGACCTCGCGGATGTACCACAGGCAGGTCAGCAGCAGCGCGGGACCGTCGTGCCCGGTGGCCGCGACCATCTCGTCCAGGGAGCGCGAACCGCCGCCCTCCAGAAGGAGGTTGTCGACGGCCGGTGCCACCGGCAGGCCGGTCAGCCCGGCGCTGTGCCGCGTGGTCACCAGCCGGTTCAGCACGCCCTCGCGCACCCAGTCGGTGGCCGCCAGCGGCAGCCCGTTGTCGAAGACCGACGCATCGTCCCCGGAGGAGTGCGCCAGCACGAACGGCGCGCACTCCAGACCGGCCGCCCGCGGGTCGCTGCGCAGCGTCAGCGGCAGCTCGCTGAGCCGCTCGCCGATCCGGGTGCCGGCGCCGGGTCGGCCGGCGGCGGCCTCGTCGGCCCCGGCCGGCTTGGAGAAGACCGTCCGGCCCTCGGCGGCGTCCCGGGCCCCGGACGACCACATCTGGTAGATCAGCAGATCGGCGACGGCGGTCGGCGGCAGCAGCGTCTCGTACCGCCCGGCGGGCAGCTCGATCCGTCGCTCGGCCCAGCCCAGCCGCCGGCCCAGCTCGGCGTCCAGTTCCCGCGGATCGACGTCGGTGAAGTCGCGGGTCGCCCGCCCGGCCCAGGCCGAGCGCGGCACCGCCCGGTCGGCGCCCGGGGCCTTGGCGTTCAGCTCCAGCGTCCCGGTGGGCTGGTCGTGCCGCAGCCGCAGCCCGGCCGAGGTGCCCAGATACGACGAGACCACGCCGTGGTGGGCGAAGCCGTACAGCTCGCGGCCGCCGGAGCGGGCCTGCCCGAATGCCTCCCCGAGGGCCGGTGCGAACGCCGCGAAGACGTCCGAGGAGGTCTCGGCGGGCGCGTCGGTGAAGTCGGCGGACGCCTTCTCGCCGGCGACCAGCGGCTGGGCGTCCTCGGCGGGCCCGGCGTCCCGGGCGGCCGCCTCCGCGGCCCGCACCAGCGGCTCCAGGTCCCCGGCGGTCACCGCAGAGCGGGAGACCACACCCGAGGCGATGCCCTGCCCGCCGTCCACCGTCGCCACGACGGTGAGGGTGCGGCCGCGGGTGACGCCGTTGGTGGTGAGCGCACTGCCCGCCCAGCGCAGATTGGCGCTGGAGTGCTCGTCGGCGATGACCACGCAGCCGTCGGCGCGGGACAGCTCCAGAGCCCGCTCGACGATCTCGTGCGGCCTGCTCGTACGGGGCGTACGCGTGCTCATCGACCGGCCTCCCGCGTCGTGTTGAGGCTGTGCCGGCCCGGGGGGCGACCCCCGGCCCCCCGGCCGGATCCGTGGCGTGCGTTCATCGACCGGCCTCCCGCGTTCTCGATCCGGGAGAACCGCTGGCCGGTGAACTGGAAATTCACCGGGGGAGCAGGGGGCACACCCCTCTGACGAGCATCTGTGCAGGTCAGGCGCCTCTTCATGGTCTCCCCTCAATCCCTGTTCATACCGGTTCAAACCGGACTCTGCGGGGTCTGGTGATGACGCGGTGTCGACCTGGGAGCAGAGCTTATCGAGCGCCTGTAGTGCTGAGCGGAGACTCGATGACGCGGGTGCACCGATCGTAGCCGCGTCCGCCTCCGCCTCCGCCGCTCGCGGCTCGCAGTGACCTGCCGAAGGTACGCACGGGCCGCATGGTCCGCAGCTCGGGAGGGACTGCGGAGGGGTGCATGCCTGTGCCGGCTTCAAGCCGTGAGCTTCGGCAATCTCTCGACGCGCCTCAGCCGTGCTGGAGCTGTTCCCGATGTCCGCGAGCGGGGTGGTGCCCCAGGTCGCTGTGGAGTGTTTGTCGGCGGGAGAAAATGCGGTGCGCGCTGACTGCTCGATGGTCAGACTCGCGGGCATGGCTGTGATCACCCGAATCAATCCCGAGCAGTTGCATGAGACGCCTGGCTACCACCACATCACCGTGGTGGAGGCGGGCCGTACGGCGTATTTGGCGGGGCAGTGCCCGCTTGATCGAAACGGTGACCTTGTCGGTTCCGGTTCCCTTGAGGCGCAGGTCGACCAGGTGGTCGCGAATGCGATCGCCGCGCTGACCGCGGTGAGTGCCCAGCCGCACCACGTGGTGCGGTCAGTGATCTACGTGCGGAGCGGCGAAAGAGATGTTCTGGGAGCCGCGTGGCGTCGGCTCACCGACTCTTCGCTCGGTCCGGCGTTCACCACCGCCAGCACGCTGTTGGGCGTCGCGCAATTGGGCTTCTCAGGACAGCTCATCGAGGTGGATCTCACCGTGGCGCTGCCCGACTGAGTCTCCTCTTCCCGACGTATCGAACGGCATCTCGAACCGTTGTCCACCTGGGCATTTTCCGGACGCTGAGGCGGCCTTCGTCTGATCCGATCCGCGGCGACCGCGTGATGCGGCTACCGAAGCCGCCGCGGTTACCCAGGACGAACGGCCGACCTCCCGAGCACGGTCCGGAGTTCCGCTTCGCCAAGCCGGAGACGTGGCCCGAACCGGCGGTCACGACCCGCACAGACTCATCGCCTCGGCGAGGGTCGGCGCGAGGGCGGCCAGGGCCTCGATGGCCTCGGCGATGTACCGGTAGGCGGTGGCGCCCACACCGAACCTGGCGGCAAGCTGGGCGTAGATATGACCGCAGCGCAGGTGCGTGAGAACCAGCAGGGCCTGACGGCCCGCGCTCAGCCGCCGCCAGCGCGTCCCGCGCTCGCGGCGGCCGGCCGCAGACGGGCAGCGAGGAACCGCAGGGTGGAGCTGGACACGTCCAGCGGGGCTGGTTCTTCGAGTCTCCCCGGCTGAACGAGCGCCATCCGTCCTGGTCCCGCCTCAGCCCACTCCCGGCGAGGAGGACATTGAGGACGGGGACGACGTTGCCCAGCTCGTCAGCTGTGACCACGTGTAGACCTGGTGCAGACTTCGGGCCCGGAGAGGAGTCCTATCAGGCTCTGCCGGACTCGGCCGAAGTGTTCAGAACGTTCACGTTCCGAAACAGTGCCGACGGGCAGCCGTGGGAGACTGCCGCGATCTGTCCAGGCTGGGCCTTTCCACAGTTGAAGGCCCCTCCTAGGACGTAGGTCCGCGGTCCGCCAACGGCCTCCATGGAGCCCCAGAAGTCGGTGGTGGTCGCCTGGTAGGCGACATCCCGCAGCTGCCCGGCCAGCCGCCCGTTCTCGATCCGGAAGAACCGCTGGCCGGTGAACTGGAAGTTGTAGCGCTGCATGTCGATCGACCAGGAGCGGTCGCCGACGACGTAGATGCCGCGCTCCACCCCGGCGATCAGCTCGTCGGTGGACGGCCCCTCCGGCGCCGGGCGCAGCGAGACGTTCGCCATCCGCTGGACCGGGACATGGCCCGGCGAGTCCGCGTACGCGCACCCGTTGGAGCGCGCGAAGCCCGTCAACTTCGCGATGCGGCGGTCGAGTTGGTAGCCGACCAGGATCCCGTCCCTGACCAGGTCCCAGGACTGCGCGGCCACTCCCTCGTCGTCGTAGCCGATCGTCGCCAGGCCGTGCTCGGCGGTGCGGTCGCCGGTCACGTTCATGATCTCCGAGCCGTACGCCAGCTCGCCCAGCCGGTCGAAGGTGGCGAACGAGGTCCCCGCGTACGCCGCCTCGTAGCCCAGCGCCCGGTCCAGCTCGGTCGCGTGCCCGATCGACTCGTGGATCGTCAGCCAGAGATTGGACGGATCCACCACCAGGTCGTACACACCGGCCTCGACGCTCGGCGCGCGCATCTTCTCGGCGAGGTGCTCCGGGATCCTGGCCAGCTCGCCGTCCCAGTCCCAGTGATCGCCGGTCAGATACTCCCAGCCGCGCCCGACCGGCGGGGCGAGGGTGCGCATCGAGTCGAAGTCCCCGGCCGGGTCCACCGCGACCGCGGTCAGCTGCGGATGCAGACGGATGCGCTGCTGGGTGGTGCTGGTGCCCGCGGTGTCCGCGTAGAACTTGTTCTCCTGGACGGTCATCAGCGAGGCGTCCGCGTGCGCCACGCCCTCGGCGGCCAGCAGCCGCGCACTCCACTCCGCCAGCAGCTCGGTCTTCTCGGCGTCCGGCACGTCGAAGGGGTTGACCTCGTACGAGGAGACCCAGGTGCGGTCCGGATACGCCGGCTCCGCCGCCAGCTCCACCCGCCCCCGCCCCGCCCCTGCCGATTCCGCGGCCTCGGTCACCTTCGCCGACAGCTTCGCCATCGCCACCGCCTGCGAGGCCACCCGCGCCGCCGCGTCCATCGTCAGATCCACTCCGGACGCGAAGCCCCAGGCCCCGCCGTGCACCACCCGCACCGCGTAGCCGAGGTCGGTGCTGTCCGAGGTCCCCGACGTACGGGCGTCCCGCAGCCGCCAGGAGGCGCTGCGGATCCGCTCCAGGCGGAAGTCCGCGTGGTCGGCGCCCAGCGCGCGGGCCCGGGCCAGCGCGGCGTCGGCCAGCGCCCGCAGCGGCAGGGCCAGGAACGATGCGTCGAGGGTGCGGGCATGGGGTGCAGCAGGCAAAGCGTCCTCCCGTGGTCGGCGCCTGCATCATGCCCTGTGCCGCGTCCAGGGCCCAGAGGACACCGGCGCGCGCCGCGGCGCGTCGCTCGCGTTCTGTGGGGACCCGACAGTGACCGGGCCGCGCGCCTGTCCGTGCTCGATTCCACGGAAGGGGCCCGTGACCGATAGTTTCGTATCGAACGCAGGACGGACAGAAAAGGGAAAGGGTGATCTCTTGAGCCGCTCGGTTCTGGTCACCGGAGGTAACCGCGGCATTGGCCTCGCCATCGCCCGTGCCTTCGCCGAGGCAGGCGACAAGGTCGCCATCACCTACCGCTCGGGCGAGCCGCCCGCCGGGTTCTTGGCCGTGAAGTGCGACATCACGGACAGCGAGCAGGTCGAGCAGGCCTACAAGGAGATCGAGGAGAAGCACGGCCCGGTCGAGGTGCTGGTGGCCAACGCCGGCGTCACCCGCGACCAGCTGCTGATGCGGATGTCCGAAGAGGACTTCACCTCGGTCCTGGAGACCAACCTCACCGGCACGTTCCGGGTGGTCAAGCGCGCCAACCGGGCGATGCTGCGGGCGCGCAAGGGCCGCGTCGTGCTGATCTCGTCCGTGGTGGGCCTGATGGGCGGCGCCGGCCAGGCGAACTACGCCGCCTCCAAGGCCGGTCTGGTGGGCTTCGCCCGCTCGCTCGCCCGGGAGCTGGGCAGCCGCAACATCACCGTCAACGTCGTCGCGCCGGGCTTCGTCGACACCGACATGACCCGGGTGCTCACCGACGAGCAGCGGGACAGCATCGTCAAGCAGGTGCCGCTCGCGCGGTATGCGCAGCCCGAGGAGATCGCCTCCTCGGTCCGCTTTCTGGCCTCCGACGAGGCCGCGTACATCACAGGAGCCGTCATTCCCGTCGACGGCGGATTGGGCATGGGTCACTGATCAGCATGAGTGGAATCCTCGCAGGCAAGCGCATCCTGGTGACCGGAGTCCTCACCGAGGGGTCCATCGCCTTCCACGCGGCCAAGGTCGCGCAGGAGCAGGGCGCGGAGGTCGTTCTCACCGGCTTCGGGCGGGTCTCGCTCGTGGAGCGCATCGCCAAGCGGCTGCCCAAGCCGACCACGGTCATCGAGATGGACGTCACCAACCCGGAGCACCTGGACGGTCTGGCCGCCAAGGTCAGCGAGTACTTCGGTGACGACGAGGGCATCGACGGCATCGTGCACTCGATCGCCTTCGGCCCGCAGGGCGCCTTCAACTTCCTGGAGGCCGACTGGGAGGACGTCTCGACCGCGCTGCAGGTCTCCTCGTACTCCCTGAAGTCGCTGACCATGGCGCTGCTGCCGCTGATGGAGAAGCGCGGCGGCGGCTCGGTCGTCGGCATCACCTTCGACGGGTCGATCGCCTGGCCGAAGTACGACTGGATGGGCGTTGCCAAGGCCGCCCTGGAGTCCACCGGGCGTTACCTGGCCCGTGACCTGGGCGGGCGGAACATCCGCGTCAACATGGTCTCGGCCGGCCCGATCAAGTCGATGGCCGCCAAGTCCATCCCGGGCTTCGAGGAGCTGGCGGACGTCTGGAACCACCGCGCGCCGATCGGCTGGGACCTGGCCGACCCGGAGCCGGCGGGCCGTGGCGTCGTCGGTCTGCTCTCGGACTTCTTCCCGAAGACGACCGGTGAGATCGTGCACGTCGACGGCGGCGTGCACATGATGGGCGCCTGACGCCCCGATCCCGATCACGTCCATACTGCCCGCCCCGGCCATCGGGGCGGGCAGTATGCGTTGTGCGTGCGGGTGAGCGGGCAGCTGGCCTGCGGGCGAGCTGGGGGCGGTGCGTGTTGTGGGGCGGTGGTACGCGTTGTGGGCGGCGGTACGGCCTGTGGGGCTCGGTGTGACCTGCACGGCGCCACCGTCTGCGCCATCGCGCACGGCGCCACCGCCTGCGCCACCGCCCAGGGCACCACTGCCCGTGCCACCGACCGCAGGAGTACCGCCTGCGGGAATATCGCCCGTACCCGCCCCGTTGTGGCCCCGCAGGGGGCGCTCGCATCCCCTACGGGAGCCGTTCGATCCCCCCTTAGGGCCCCCGGGCCCCACCTCCAGGCCCCCATCCCCTCACGTCCCCGGTACCCCGCTCACGGCCCCGGTACGGCCATCCGGCAGCCGAAGGGGTGCGCGCCCGCCTCGGCGGCGGCCAGCTCGGCGTCGCCCGCGCGGATCGCCTCCACCAGCCGGGAGTGGTCCATGTGCGCCTCCGGGCGCAGCTCCTCGCCGACATCGGCGCGCAGGAAGTCGCGCAGCACGCCGCCGAGGTCGGCGTAGATCTCGGCCAGCACCTCGTTGTGCGAGGCCGACACGATCGCCATGTGCAACGTCGCGTCCGCCTCCACGAAGGTCTCGGCCGCACCGGACTCCCAGGCGGCCTCGCGCCGCTCCAGCAGCGCGTCGATCTGCCGCAGGTCCTGGTCGGTGCGGCGGCGGGCGGCCAGCCGGGCGGCGCTCGCCTCCAGGGCGCTGCGCAGCTCGGCGACGTGCTCGGGCTCGGCGGCCGCGAACCGGCGGTTCATCACCCCGGCCAGCTCGCTGGTCGCCACCACGTAGGTGCCCGAGCCCTGCCGGATGTCCAGCAGCCCGTTGTGGGCCAGCGCGCGCACCGCCTCGCGGACGGTGTTGCGGGCCACGCCGAGCTGCTCGACGAGTTCCGGCTCGGTCGGGATACGGGATCCCACCGGCCACTCACCGGAGGTGATCTGGGCGCGCAGCTGCGCGATCACCTGGTCGGCCAGCGCGGACCGGCGGGGCGAGGTCAGAGGCACAACTGCGCTCCGGGGTGCAGGGGTGGACGGGCGGTGGTGCGGCGTCCGGGGGCCGTCGCGGCGCCCGGGAGCCGTCCGGGACGGCCGAGGCTAGCGATATCGGCTGGACAAGCATTCATCCCATGATTCTATGATGACGTCCATGGCAGACGAAGACCTCGCGACCCTCGGCCCGGCGGCCGGGCCCCGCACCACCTCCACAGCCCTGCGCTCCGAGGGCACCGAGCCGCAGGCCGGGCCCGGTGCGGCCGCCGCGGAGAGCGGCCGGTCCGGCGGTGCCGCCGGCCGCTGGCTGCCGTGGATCGTGACGGCCGGGATCGTCCTCGCGGCGCTCAACCTCCGCCCGGCCATCACCAGCCTCGGCCCGCTGATGGCGGAGGTCCGCGCGAGCCTCGGCATGAGCGCCAGCGTCGCCGGACTGCTGACGTCCGTACCGGCCATGTGCTTCGCCGCCTTCGGCATCGCCGCGCCCAGGCTGGCCCGGCGCTGGGGGCCCGGTGCGATCGTCTGCGCCGGGATGGCCGCCATCGCCGTGGGCGTGGCGCTGCGTCCGTTCGCGGGCGGCACCGGCGGCTTCCTGGCCGCCAGCGCGCTCGCCCTGGCCGGCATCGCGGTCAGCAACGTGCTGATGCCCGTCGTGATCAAGAACTGGTTCCCCGACCGGGTCGGCCCGATGACCGGGCTGTACTCGATGGCGCTGGCCCTGGGGACCTCGCTCGCCGCGGCGCTCACCGTGCCCATCACCGAGGGGCTGGGCGGCAGTTGGCGTATCGGCCTGGCAGTGTGGGCGGGGCTCGCCGCGGTCGCGGCGCTGCCCTGGCTGGCGGTGCTGCGGCAGCGCGGGGCCGCCTCCGGCCCGGCCTCCGGCACCGAGCGCCCCGAGGAGGCGCCGGTCCGGATCACCTCCTCACCGACCGCCTGGGCGCTGGCCGTCTTCTTCGGACTGCAGGCCACCGCCGCGTACATCACCATGGGCTGGATGCCGCAGATCTTCCGCGACGCCGGGGTCTCGGCGGGTACCGCGGGCGTGCTGCTCGCCGTCACCATGGCCATGGGCGTGCCGCTCTCCTTCGTCCTGCCGCGGCTGGCGTCCCGGATGCGGCACCAGGGTCCGCTCGCGGTGGCGCTCGGCCTGTGCGGTCTGGCGGGCTACGCCGGGCTGTGGCTGGCCCCGGCCGCCGGCGCCTGGGCCTGGGCGCTGCTGATGGGCGTCTCCAACTGCGCGTTCCCGCTGGCCCTGACCATGATCGGGATGCGTTCGAGCAGCTCCGCCGGCGTCGTCAAGCTCTCGGCCTTCGCGCAGAGCGTCGGCTATCTGATCTCCATCCCGGGCCCGCAGCTGGTCGGCACGCTCTACGACCACAGCGGCGGCTGGGGGCTGCCGATCGCGCTGATGGCGGGGCTGATGGTGCCGCAGATCGCGGTGGGCGTGCTGGCGGGCCGGGACCGCCGGATCGAGGACGAGGCCTGAGTGCGACACTGGGCGCATGCCAGTGCTCGAACCGAATCCGCAGGGCGGCCAGAAGAAGCTGCTCCTCGTGCTGGGCCTCATGCTCGGTGTGACCGTCGTCGTCGCGATCGTGGCGAGTATCGCCGCTCCGTGAGCCGCCCGCGGCCCGGCCCGCGGGTCCGCCGGAGGGTCCGGGGTGGGGGTAGCCCCACCGTCCCCTAGGGGGCCAGGGTCAGGGTTAAGTGGGTGGCTTCCCGGGTGGGCGCGGCCGCCGGTGATCCGTAGCTTCGAAGTACACCGCAGACAGCGGTGGGCGCGCCGCGGCCCGCGTGCGCGCAGCCCTTCGGCGCCGCCACGGAGGCGATTCGCATGTCCGCCGCGTCCAGTCCGTCACCCGCGGTCAGCCGATCATCCGCGGCCAAGGCCCGCCGCCTGCGGACACGGCTGCCGTGGTGGGCGCTGGCGCTGCCGGTGGTCTCGTTCATAGCCCTGCTGGCGCTGGTGGCGGGCGCCTCCGAGGCGAGCGCGGCGAGCCCTCCGCAGGGCCTGACGTGGCTGCTGGAGGCCCTTGCCCGGATCATCCCCATAGGTGTCTGACACGTGCCGGCGCCCGGCGTCACCCGGCAGGGGGGAGCGCTTCAACACCCCGCGCCCCGTGCCGTCTTTCGTGCGAAGCTGGGACGCATGAGCGCCGATACACCCCGCCGGATTGTCCTCCTCCGACACGCCAAGGCCGAATGGTCGGACACCGACGACCATGAGCGTCCGCTTGCGGACCGCGGCCGCAAGGATGCCCCGGTGGCCGGCCGCTGGCTGGCCGGGGCCGGGATCAACCCCGATCTGACCCTGTGCTCGACGTCGGTACGCACTCGCGAGACGTGGAAACTCGCCGTCCATGAGCTCCCCGAGCGGCCCAGGACCGTCTATGACGAGCGGATCTACGAAGCGTCCCTGGGCGAGCTCATCGCGCTGCTGAACGAGACCTCCGACGAGGTCGACGACCTGATGCTGGTCGGCCACAACCCGGGAGTGCACGCGCTCGCCGACGCGCTCGCCGGTGAGTCCGACGGCGATCTGCTGCCGCGGATGAACCGCAGCGGCTTCCCGACCGCCTCGATGGCCGTGATCAGCTTCAACGGCTCCTGGAAGTCGGTCGAGCACGGCGTCGGACGGCTGGTCGCGTACTGGACACCGCACGAGTGATCCCGCCGCCTTCGCGCGCCCAGCGCGCGCGGTCGGCGACCCGGATACGACGCGAGGGCCCCGGCAGCCGTGTGCCGGGGCCCTCCCGTATGTCCTCGTCTCCGTCCGCGTCGGATGCGCTGTGCATCGCGGGCGTGGTGCGCGTGGTGCGCGCTGCGCTCACTCGGCGTGGGTGTCCGCCGCCTCGACCTCTTCGCGGGTGACGCCCAGCAGATACAGCACGGTGTCCAGGAACGGAACGTTCACGGCCGTGTGCGCCGCCTGGCGCACCACCGGCTTGGCGTTGAAGGCCACACCGAGGCCCGCCGTGTTGAGCATGTCGAGGTCGTTGGCCCCGTCGCCGATGGCCACGGTCTGGTCGAGCGGCACCCCGGCCTGATGCGCGAAGTCCCGCAGCAGCCTGGCCTTGCCGGCCCGGTCCACGATGTCGCCGGTGACCCGGCCGGTCAGCTTGCCGTCGACGATCTCCAGGGTGTTGGCGGAGGCGAAGTCCAGCCCCAGCTCCTCCTTGAGCGCATCGGTGACCTGGGTGAACCCGCCCGACACGACGCCGACTTGGTAGCCGAGCCGCTTGAGGGTCCGCACCAGCGTCCGGGCGCCGGGGGTGAGCCGTACCTCCTTGCGCACGGCCTCGACCACCGACTCGTCGAGCCCGCCGAGCAGCTCGACCCGGGCGTGCAGGGACTGCTCGAAGTCCAGCTCGCCGCGCATCGCGGCGGCGGTCACCTCGGCCACCTCGGCCTCACAGCCGGCGTGCGCCGCGAACAGCTCGATGACCTCGTCCTGGATCAGCGTGGAGTCGACGTCCATGACGACCAGCCGCTGGGCCCTGCGCTGCAGCCCGGCCGCCACCACGGCGACGTCCACGCCCAGCTGCGCGGCCTCCAGCGCCAGGGCGGTGCGCAGCGCCTCGGTGGCCGTGCCGGACACCGCGAATTCCACGGCGGTCACCGGATACTTGGCAAGGCGGAAAATACGGTCGATATTGCCGCCGGTGGCCGTTATGGCGGCGGCGATGGCGGCGGTGGACTCCGCGGTGAGCGGGTGCCCCAGCACGGTGACGTGCGAACGTCCGGTGCCGCGCGGACGGTTGTCGCCCCGGCCGGAGATGATCTCCGCCTGGAGGTTCAGCGACTCGGCCCAGCTGTGCACGGTGGCCCGCAGGTCTCCTTCGGAGGAGCCCGAGGTGCCCTCGGCGGGGGAGGGGGTGGTGACCAGTGCGCACAGTGTGATGCGCCCTCGGGTCACCACCTGCTCGATGTCCACGACATCGACGGAGTAGGCGGCGAGGGTGTCGAAGAGACCTGCGGTGATGCCGGGCCGGTCCTTCCCGAAGATCTTCACGAGAAGGGTGGGTACGTCGTCGCCGGGGGCGGCGGTGGCAGGCGGGGTCTGCGATGCGCTCATGGTGCCCTTACGGTAACCGCCGGGCCGTCGCGCCCGTACGGGTGTCCGGGGTTCGGACCACCGCGGCCCGGGCCCGCGCGCACCCGCACACCGGCGCTCCGCCCCGGATGCCCCCGTCGATCGTTATGGAGTCGTGTCCGGCCCGCTCCGGGGCCCGGTCGCACCGCCGGAACGCCAACGCCCTTGCCGCGGTGACATGTTCGGGCCGATAACGGAACGCAACCGCGACAGTCCGCGGTCTGGATCATGGTTTTGTCCGCTCCATCCCATAATGCGGCCTGCGGGGCGGACGCGCATCGCGTCCGGGACGGGCCCGGCCGCCACCCGCCGGGCACCGGAGCGCCCGGGAACACCCGTAATCCGGTGATCCCTGCCCATCCATGGGTTCTTCCCGCGCTCCGGGAGAGTTTGGCGGGCCGCCGCACGAGCCGTCCGCACCCCAGTCCCGTTCCCGGTTTCCGGTCCACGGGCCGAGCCTGAAATAGTTCCTCACGATGTTCGCCATCCCTAGACTTCCCATACAGGGCGTCACTCGGGGGACTATGTAATGGGGCATGGAGTGCCTGAACTCGTACTCGAATTGAACGGAAGGACCTGGACGCTCGACCCGTCCCGGTCCTACAACGTGGGCCGTGATCCGCAGGGCGACATGGTGCTCGACGACGCCAGGGTCTCCTGGCGCCACGCCACCGTGCGGTGGGGCGGCCGCAGCTGGATCATCGAAGACCAGGGCAGCACCAACGGCACCTACGTCCAGGGCCAGCGGATCCACCAGATGGAGATCGGCCCCGGCTCGACCGTGCACCTGGGCAACGCCACCGACGGCCCCCGGGTGACCCTGTCCGCCGCGGCACCGGCCGCCGACGCCTTCCACGCGCAGCCCGCGATGGCGCCGCAGCAGCAGTCCGCGCAGGGCTGGCAGGCACCGCCCGCGCAGCAGCCGCCGGCCCAGCAGCCGCCCGCACAGCACCAGCCGCCCGCCCAGCAGGGCTGGCAGGCTCCGCCGCAGGGCCGGCAGCCGCCGTACGTCCCGCCGCAGCAGGCCGGGCAGCCCCAGCAGCCCCAGCAGCGCCCGGCCGCCCAGGGCGACCGCAGCCCGACCACCTTCCACCGCCTCGACACGGGCCGGGTGATGCGGATCGGCCGTGCGCTGGAGAACGAGCTGGTCGTCTCCGACCTCCAGGTCTCCCGCCACCACGCCGAGTTCCGCGCCACCCCCGACGGCCGGTTCGAGATCCGCGACCTGGGCAGCCACAACGGCACCTACGTCAACGGCCAGCCGGTCACCAAGTCCGGTACGGCCCTGATCGGCCCGAACGACATCATCGGCGTCGGCCACTCCACCTTCCGGCTGGTCGGCGACCGGCTGGAGGAGTTCGTCGACACCGGCGAGGTCTCCTTCTCGGCCCGCCACCTCACGGTCACCGTCGACGGCGGCAAGCAGATCCTCAAGGACGTCTCCTTCGGCGTTCCGGAGAAGTCGCTGGTCGCGGTCATCGGCCCGTCCGGCTCCGGCAAGTCGACGCTGCTCAAGGCGCTGACCGGCTACCGTCCCGCCAATCAGGGCGACGTCCTCTACGACAACCGGAACCTCTACAAGCAGTTCGCCGAGCTGCGCCAGCGCATCGGTCTGGTCCCGCAGGACGACATCCTGCACAAGGAGCTGACCGTCCAGAAGGCGCTGCGCTACGCGGCCAAGCTCCGCTTCCCCGGCGACACCGCGGAGGCCGAGCGCGAGGCCCGGATCGACGAGGTGCTGCACGAGCTCAAGCTCCATGTGCACAAGGAGAAGAAGGTCACCTCGCTCTCCGGCGGCCAGCGCAAGCGCGTCTCGGTGGCCCTGGAGCTGCTGACCAAGCCCTCGCTGATCTTCCTGGACGAGCCGACCTCCGGCCTCGACCCGGGCATGGACCGCGACGTCATGAAGCTGCTGCGCGACCTCGCCGACGACGGCCGCACGGTCCTGGTCGTCACCCACTCCGTGGCCGAACTCGGGCTCTGCGACAAGCTGCTGGTGATGGCCCCGGGCGGCGGCGTGGCCTACTTCGGCCCGCCCGAGGAGGCGTTGAACTTCTTCCAGTACGAGACCTGGGCGGACGTCTTCTCGGCCTTCGAGAACTACCGGGACTACGACTGGATGGGCCGCTGGCGCGGCTCCCCGCACTACCAGATGTACGCCGCCGACCTCGACTCGGTCGCCCCGCAGTCGGTGAACGTCCAGCCGCCGCCGGCCCGGATGCAGAAGTCCCAGAGCTGGGGCTCGCAGCTGTGGACGCTGATGCGGCGCTATGTCTCGGTGCTCGCCTCCGACCGGGGCTTCCTGGGACTGATGGTGATCCTGCCGGCGGTCCTCGGCGTGGTCTCGATGCTCATCCCCAGCGACTACGGCCTCGGGTACGGCCCGCTGAACAAGCACCGCACCAACCGCGACGCGAGCACGATCATGCTGATCCTCGCGGTCGGCATGTGCTTCTCGGGTGCGGCCAACTCGGTCCGCGAGCTGATCAAGGAACGGGTCATCTACGAGCGGGAACGGGCCACCGGCCTGTCGCGCTCGGCGTACCTGATGTCCAAGGTGATCGTGCTCGGTGTGGTCACGGCCATCCAGGGCGTGATCATCGCGGCGATCGGCTTCTCGACCCGGAACATGCCCGCCGAGGGCCTGGTGATCGAGAAGGCCCCGGCCATCGAGATGGCGCTGGCGATCATCGCCCTGGGCTTCACCTCGATGATGTTCGGCCTGATCATCTCCGCGCTGGTCAAGACCGCCGAGAAGACCATGCCGCTGCTGGTCATGTTCGCCATCGTCCAGGTGGTCTTCACCGGCGTGCTCTTCCAGCTGTTCGACACCCCCGGCGTCGCCCAGTTCGCCTGGCTGATGCCGTCGCGCTGGGCCGTCGCCGCGATGGGCGCGACCGCCGATATGAACACCCTGCTGCCGTGGGAGCTGGGCAACCCCGACGCGCTGTGGAAGCACCAGACCGGTGTCTACGTGATGGACATGATCATCCTGATCAGCCTGGGCGTCGCGCTCGCCTTCGTCGTCGCGCGGCTGCTGCGCCGCCACGAGCCGGAGGTCATGCGCAAGTAGCGCGCCCCCGCGGCGCGCGGCACAACGCCCGAGGGGCGGCACCCGGCATCCGGGTGCCGCCCCTCGGGCGTTGTGCGCTGTGTGCGCGGACTGCGTGAACCGGCGGCTCAGTAGGCCGAGTTGACGTTGTCCATCGAGCCGTACTTGTCGGCGGCGTAGTTGCAGGCGGCGGTGATGTTGGCGACCGGGTCGTAGATGTTCCACGAGGTGCCCTCGACGTGCCACGTCTTGAAGGTCGGGTCGATGACCTGCAGCAGGCCCTTGGACGGGATGCCGTTCTGCGCGTTGATGTCCCAGAGGTTGATCGCCATCGGGTTACCGCTCGACTCCCGGATGATGTTCCGGTAGATGCCGTTGTAGGAGCCCGGGATGCCCTTCTTGGCCATGACGTCCAGGGACTCGCGGATCCAGCCGTCGAGGTTGTCCGGGTAGGTCTTGACGGCCGGCTTCGGGGCGGCGGCGGGGATCGCGGTGCGCACGGCGGACCGGCTGGCGGCCTGCTTGGCCTTGCGCGCCTTCTCGGCCTTGGCCTTCGCCTCGGCGGCGGCCTTCGCCTTCGCGGCCTTCTCGGCGGCGGCCTTCTTGGCGGCGGCCTCGGCCTTGCCCTTGACGGCGGCCTTCTCGGCCTGCTGGGCGATAGTGGCCTGCTGGGTCTTGGCGGCGGTGTCCACCGCGCTGAAGGCGACCGGCTTGACGTTCTCGACGGCGTCGGCCTGGGCCTTGCCCTGACCGGCGTCGGCCCCCGGAACAATGCTGAAGACCAGTGCGGCGGCACCGGCGGCGGCGACACCGGCGACGGAGAGCTTGTGCGTCCGGGTCAGGCGGTTCAGACCAGAGATGGCGTGCTTAGGCATGGCGGGACAGACCTTCCGATGGGGGACATCGCACGGGCCCTGAGCGGCGGCGAACGCCGAGTTCTGAACCACGGCGCCGAGCGACGGGAGCCATTCTTAGCGGCCGAAAATTGCCCCGGCAAAGGTGTGACGTACGATCCCGGTTAGTGGAACCATGGGCGGGAATATTGCGTCCCGTACCGTCATTTCCCAGCTCACGCCCTATTTGGGGGACCACTAACCCGGGTCGTAAGTGATGTGCGTCCTATTAGCGGCGTCACACCATGGAACGGTTTATCTCGCCAGACGTAATTGCAAACGCACAGTCTGTAGAGGTCAGATCTCCACCACGACCTGGTCAAGGGACTTTCGGACCAAATCGGGTACTTCGCACTCCGGTGCGGGATACCCCACGGGAATCACCGCGAAGGCCTTCTCGTTGGCGGGCCGCCCCAGCACCTCCCGCAGGAAGCGCATCGGGCTGGGCGTGTGCACCAGCGCCGCCAGCCCCGACAGATGCAGCGCGGACAGCAGCATGCCGACCGCGATGCCCACCGACTCGTCCACGTAGTAGTGCTTGCGCCTGCTGCCGTCCTCGCCCAGCCAGTGCCGCTGCTGGAAGACGACGATCAGCTGCGGGGCATCGGTCAGATGCGGCTTGACCTCGTCCGTGCCCAGCGGCCGCAGCGCCGCGAGCCACTCCTCGCCCAGCCGCCCCTCGTAGGACAGCCGCTCCTCCGCCTCGGCCGCCGCCCTGATCCTCCGGCGCACCTCGGGGTCCTTGACCAGGACGAACGTCCAGGGCTGCTGATGCGCCCCGGACGGCGCGGTGGCCGCACAGGCGATCGCGTCCCGTACCACCTGCTCCGGGACCGGGTCGGTGGAGAACTGGCGGACCGTGCGCCGCCGGGCCATCCGCTCGCGCAGCTCGGCGGCGCGGGCCAGCGACTCGGCCGCGGGCATCCGCTCGGGCCGGTAGGGGACGGGCCGGTAGGGCGCGCCGTGGGTCGGCGTCCAGGGTGTCGGTGCGTCTGGCTGCGTGGGTTCCGACTGCGTTGGTTGCGACATACACCGAGTCTGGAACTCAGTCCGGCAGCAGCAGATGCAGATCGCCGAATTCGTGCCACAGGTAGCGGCGCCGCACCGCCTCGGCGTAGGCGCGCCGCAGCGCCGCCCCGTCCGCCACCGCGTCCGCCACCGCCTGGAGCATCAGCAGATGCGAGGCGGTGGGCTCGTGCAGCCCGGTGAGCAGGCCGTCCACCGCCCGCACCCCGCGCTGCGGTGTCACCACCAGGTCCGTCCAGCCGCCCGCCGCCCGCACCCGCCCGTCCGCCCCGGTCGCCGACTCCAGCGCCCGTACGGCGGTGGTGCCCACCGCGATGACCCGCCCCCCGGGGGCACTCCGCCGCGGACCGCCCGACCGCGGCGCCGCCCTGCGCCGCGCCCGTACGGCGTTCACCAGCCACGCCGTCGTCGGCGGCACCGCGAACCGCTCCGGATACGGCGGCTCGAACGCCTCCGCCGACGCCACCCCCGTATGCAGCGAGATCGGCGCGAACTGCACCCCCCTGCCGACCAGCCGCGCCACCAGCTCCGGGGTGAAGGGCCGGGCCGCGCTCGGCATCTCCGCGCTGCCCTCGCCGGGGGAGTCCACGGCGAACACCGTCTGGTACGCGGCCAGCGGCTGGTCCCGGTCCGTGTAGCCGTAGCGGATCGGCCGTCCGTGGCGCCGCATCAGCTCCGGTACCCGCACCCCCGCCGGCCGCGCCCACCACAGCCGCCGGCCGCCGGGGTCCACCGGGGCCTGGAGCACCAGCCGGCCGCCGCCCTCCAGGCGTACCGCCGCACCGGCCGGTCCGCCCGCACGCGGCAGGGTGCTGCCCCGGCCGTCCGGGGTGCGCAGCTCCACCGCCCAGCAGCCGGCCACCGCCCGGCCCGCCGGGTGCCTGTGGTCCGCACGGGTCGAGAAGTGCACCACCACCGGCTCACCGCGCCCGCGCCCGTCGCCGATCCTGCCGTCCACCGCCGCGGGCAGCGTCCGCGAGGTGTTCACCACCAGCACGTCCCCGGCCGCCAGCAGCTCCGGCAGCTCACCGAAGGCGTGGTGCCCGATCCCGGCCGCGCCCCGGCTCACCATCAGCCGTACGGCATCCCGTCCCAGGCCCGGTCCGCGCTGCTCGGCCGGCACCCGCGCCGACAGCTCCCGCGGGACCGCCGGCACCTCCGTGATCACCGGGAGCTCGCACCGTCGGGCGCGGACAGCAGCTCCGCGGCCGTGTAGCGCCCACTGGCGGCCGCCCCGTCCAGCAGCCGCAGCAGCGCCGGGACCACCGTCCCGGGCAGCGGCCGCCCGGAGTCGTCGTCGTCCGGCACCGCGGCCGCGTACAGCTCGGTCCGCATATCGCCCGGGTCCACCCACCACACCCGCAGCCCCGGCTCCTCCACCGCGAGCACCGCCGACAGCCGCTCCAGCGCCGCTTTCGAGGCCCCGTAACCGCCCCAGGTCGGATAGGCGTCGACGGCGGCGTCCGAGCTGACGTTGAGAACGGCACCATGAAACCCTACATAAAGGTGCGAATCGGACAAGTAGGGATTTTGGGAATTCTCGGAGTAAGGGTGCGAATCGTATGCCCCGGTAAGGTGTCCATCGCTCCTAAAAGGTGCGTCCCCTATATAAGGGGCCTCTGCTTCATACGAGGACGGATAGGAGAAATATGAGGAGCTGCGCAAAAGGGGCAAAGCCTCCGCGATAAGCCCCAGCGGTGCCACCACGTTCACCTCCAGGGCCCGCCGCAGCCCCGCCACCGGAAGCTCCGCCAGCCGCACCAGCGGCTCGGCCCCCAGCGCGCTGGCGTTGTTCACCAGCAGATCGAGCCCGCCCAGCTCCCCGGCCGCGGCCACCAGCGCCGCCCGGTGCCCGCCGTCCGCCACATCACCGGGCAGCGCCACCACCCGCGCCCCCGCCCCGCGCAGCTTCCGCGCCGCCTCGGCCAGCGGACCGGCGGACCTGGCGTCCACCACCAGATCCCAGCCGCGTCCGGCCAGCGCCCGGGCGAGCGCCAGCCCCAGCCCCTTCGAAGCCCCCGTGATGATCGCCACCGGCATGATCGCGTCCCCTTTCCCCTGCGGGCTCGCGGGCCGAGCCCACGCCCTCACCGTAGGAACGCCGCCACCCCGCGGGCGTCGGCCACCGGACCGGCCGCGGCCAGGGCATTCGGCCTAGGCCGCGGGTCCTAGGCGGAAGGCGTCGCCGGACCGATACGGGCCGCTCACGCCGCCGGTACGGTGAGGCCATGACCAACGGACCGGGAGCCGGGATCCCCGCGGTGAGCACCGCGATCCTGGCGATGAGCAGGCATCTGGAGGTACGCGACGTCCTGAAGACGATCGTGGCCTCGGCCCGCGAGCTGCTGGACGCCGAGTACGCCGCCCTCGGCGTGCCCGACGATCACGGCGGCTTCGCCCAGTTCGTGGTGGACGGCGTCAGCGCCGAGCAGTGGAAGGCCATCGGCCCGCTGCCCCGGCAGCACGGCATCCTCGCCGCGATGCTGCACAACGCCACCCCCGAACGGCTCGCCGACGTCCGCGAGGACCCCCGCTTCGGCGGCTGGCCGGCGGCCCACCCGGACATGTCCGACTTCCTCGGCCTGCCGGTCGCCGACGGCGACGAGATCCTCGGCGCCCTCTTCCTCGCCAACAAGCGCTGCCCCAAGCCGGAGCGCACCTGCGGCTTCACCGAGGAGGACGAGCATCTGCTCGGCATACTCGCCCAGCACGCCGCCATCGCCCTGACCAACGCCCGCCTCTACGAACGCAGCCGCGAGCTGACCATCGCCGGCGAGCGGGCCCGCCTCGCCCACGAACTGCACGACGCGGTCGCCCAGAAGCTCTTCTCGCTCCGCCTCACCGCCCAGGCCGCCACCGCCCTGGTCGACCGCGACCCGGCCCGCGCCAAGGACGAGCTGCACCAGGTCGCCGCGCTGGCCGCGGAGGCCGCCGACGAACTGCGCGCCGCCGTCGTCGAACTGCGCCCCGCCGCGCTGGACGAGGACGGCCTGATCGCCACCCTGCGCTCGCAGATCCAGGTCCTGGACCGCGCCCACTGCGCACGGGTCACCTTCGAGGCCCAGGGCGTACGGGCGCTGCCCGCCGCCCAGGAGGAGGCCGTGCTCCGGGTCGCCCAGGAGGCGCTGCACAACGCCCTGCGGCACTCGGGCGCCGAGCACGTCGAGGTCACCCTCTCCCGCAACGGCCAGGGCGCGCTGCTGCGGATCGCCGACGACGGTGGCGGCTTCGACCCCAGGGCCGTCCGCCGGGCCGGCCGCCACCTCGGCCTGGTCTCGATGCGCGACCGCGCCGGCGGCGTCGGCGGAAAGCTCACCGTGGAGTCGGAGCCCGGAAAGGGCACCGCTGTGGAGATGGAGGTGCCCGGTGGCTGACACCGGCTCAATCCGCGTACTGCTGGTCGACGACCACCAGGTCGTCCGCCGGGGCCTGCGGACGTTCCTGGAGGTCCAGGACGACATCGAGGTCGTGGGGGAGGCGTCCGACGGGGCAGAGGGCGTCGCCGCCGCCGAGCAACTGGGCCCGGACGTCGTCCTGATGGACGTCAAGATGCCCGGGATGGACGGCATCGAGGCGCTCCGCAAGCTGCGTGAACTGCACAACCCCGCACGGGTGCTGGTGGTGACGAGCTTCACCGAGCAGCGCACCGTCGTCCCGGCGCTGCGCGCGGGCGCGGCCGGCTATGTCTACAAGGACATCGACCCGGAGGCGCTGGCCGCCGCCATCCGCTCCGTCCACGCCGGCCATGTCCTGCTGCAGCCCGAGGTGGCCGGCGCGCTGCTCTCCCAGGACGAGGCCAACGGCGGCCAGGGGCGCGGCACCTCGCTCACCGAACGCGAGAGCGAGGTGCTGGGCCTGATCGCGGACGGCCGCTCCAACCGCGAGATCGCCCGAGCGCTGGTGCTGTCCGAGAAGACCGTCAAGACCCATGTCTCCAACATCCTCATGAAGCTCGACCTCGCCGACCGGACGCAGGCCGCCCTGTGGGCCGTCCGGCACGGCATCGGGGCCTGAGAACCGCACCGCCCCGGGGTGCGAAGGTCGTCCCGTACGACAATGCGTCAAGCCGAACGTCGACTTCCGATCAGAGATTCATACTGTCGTGTAGCCGTAGCCCGTTCGGCGTATCCCTCCTCGGGCCGGGCCGTTGTTCAGAGCAGTCGTGGCGGCTGGTCACGGCAACGGCAATGAGGAGCAAGAGAAGTGAAGAACATCAAGCGCGCAGCGGCCATCACGATGGTGGCGAGCGGTCTCGCCCTCGCGGGCGCCGGCGTCGCTTCGGCCCACGGCCCGCAGGCCGGCGGTCAGGCCGTGCACTCCCCGGGCGTCGTCTCCGGCAACAACACCCAGGTGCCGGTGAACGTCGCCACGAACGTCTGTGGCAACAGCCTCCACATCGTGGGCATTCTCAACCCCAACTTCGGTGAGCGCTGCGTCAACAACTGACCGAGGCCCCACCTGCATGATCCGCGTGACCCGCGCTCCGTCGTGATCTCCGCGGGTCACGCCGGACCGGCCCCGTCACCCCTTGGACGAGTGGCCGGTCCGCTCCGCACCACCACCGCCATCCGTGGCCCCGTGCCACCACCTAAGGAACTCATCTCATGAACACCGTCAAGAAGGCTGCCCTCGTTCTCTCCGCCACCGGTCTGGCCCTCGGTGCCGCCGCCGGCGCCGCGTTCGCCACCGACGGTGCGCAGGCCGGCGGTCAGGCCGTGCACTCCCCGGGCGTGGTCTCCGGCAACAACACCCAGGTGCCGGTGAACGTCCCCGTGAACGTCAACGGCAACAGCGCCAACGTGGTGGGCATCGGCAACGCCGTCTTCGACAACGTCAGCGTCAACAACTGACGTTGCCTGATCACGGGCTGAACAGCTCACCTGCCCCGAGCCGTTCAGCCCGTGGGCGCTGTCGGCCCCCGGGAACCCGGTCGGCCCTTCGCTCCACACAGCAACCGTCGTTTGCGGCCCTGTGCCACCACGTAAGGAACTCACACTCCATGAACACCGCCAAGAGGGCCGCACTCGTCATTGCCACCACCGGGCTGGCCCTCGGCATCGCCGCCGGTTCCGCCTCCGCTCACGGCGGGGCGCAGGCCGACGGCAAGGCCACGAACTCGCCGGGCGTCGGCTCGGGGAACCTGGTCCAGGCCCCCGTGCATGTGCCCGTGAACGCCACCGGCAACAGCGGCAACGTCATCGGTGCGCTCAACCCCACGTTCGCCAACGACAGCGTGAACAACTGAGGTTGCCCGGAACGGGACGAACAGCTCACCTGCCCGAGCTGTTCGCCCCGTCTCGGCGACGGCCCCGTCGTCGACCACACAATGGTCCGGCGGGGCCTGCCGCGTTCACCCCCGGCGGCGCTCCCGCTCCTCCATCGCGGAGTTGTACGCCGCCACCTGCGCCCGCCGGGCCGTACGCTCCACCGGCCGCAGCACCTCCGCCCGCGCCGCGATCTCCGACGAGCTCACCGCCCCGCCGTGCTCCCCGTCCCCGCCCGCCGCGCGGGCGATGTCGATCAGCGCGCCCACCCGCTGCGCGAGCTCCAGCACCCGCACCGCACGCGGCGGATAGCCGGGAGCCAGCACCTGCCGTCCCGCCTCCGCCCGCGCCCGGTACGCCTCCAGCGCCGCCTGCGCCACCGGGCCGGACCCGGCCACATCCAGCTTCGAGAGCAGCTCGGTCGCCTCCCGCAGCGCCTCCGCCAGCTCCCGCTCCGCCTCGCCCAGCGACGGCACATCGGCCGGGTGTGCGTCCCGCGCCGGCAGGCAGCGCCAGACCACCTCCACATGCACATCGGGCGCGGCACCGCCCTCGGGCCCGGCCTCGTACGCCTCCGGGACCAGCCCCAGCCCGACGCCCGCGGCGAGCACCGCCTCCCCGGCCTCCAGGGCCCGCGCGTTGAATTCCGGCGGGCCGCACAGCCCCAGCGGATGCCCCGGCACCGGCAGCGCCACCCGCAGGCCGACCGCCCCCAGCGCCCGCAGCCGGCCCAGCGCGAGGGTCAGCCCGACCGGCTTCTCCTCTCCGGGCAGCCCTTCCACGCGGTGCACCGCGTCGTCGTCCGCGATCCGATGTGCGGCTTCATCTGGCGAGACAAGTCCGGCCAATAGGGCATTTCCCCATGCCGCCAGTCGTCCCGAGCGAGGTTCATCGAGCATGGCCCCCAGCCTAGGGAACGGCACTGACAACGAGTGGCGTAGGTTTGCAGGGGGGCTGCGCCTACAGGTGTACGCGACGACCGAGAAGCAATGGGAGACAACGCGCTCATGAGCGATGTGCTGGAGCTGGTGGACGTATCCGTGGTCCGCGAAGGACGGGCTCTGGTGGACCAGGTCTCCTGGTCGGTCAAGGAGGGAGAGCGCTGGGTGATCCTCGGCCCCAACGGCGCCGGCAAGACCACCCTGCTGAATGTCGCCTCCAGCTACCTCTTCCCGACCACGGGCACCGCCTCCATCCTCGGTGAGCAGCTCGGCAAGGTCGACGTCTTCGACCTGCGCCCGCGGATCGGCGTCGCCGGCATCGCGCTCGCCGACAAGCTGCCGCGCAGCCAGACCGTCCTGCAGACCGTGCTCACCGCCGCATACGGCATGACCGCGAGCTGGCAGGAGGACTACGAGGACGTCGACGAGGAGCGCGCCCGCGCCTTCCTCGACCGCCTGGGCATGACCGCCTACCTCGACCGCAAGTTCGGCACCCTCTCCGAGGGGGAGCGCAAGCGCACCCTGATCGCCCGCGCGATGATGACCGACCCCGAGCTGCTCCTGCTGGACGAGCCGGCCGCCGGCCTCGACCTCGGCGGCCGCGAGGACCTGGTGCGCCGCCTCGGCCGCCTGGCCCGCGACCCGTACGCGCCCTCGATGATCATGGTCACCCACCACGTCGAGGAGATCGCCCCCGGTTTCACCCACGTCCTGATGATCCGTCAGGGCAAGGTGCTCGCCGCCGGCCCGCTCGACCTCGAACTCACCTCCAGCAACCTCTCCCACTGCTTCGGCCTGCCGCTGATCGTCGAGCGCAACGGCAACGACCGCTGGACCGCGCAGGGCCTGCCGCTGACCTGAGCCCCGCCCGTCGCCCGGCCACCCACCCCGCACCAGGCCCCCGACCCGGCGCCGGCCCCCGTCGCCGACCGGTCGCACCCTGTCCCGGTCCGCCGCACGGACCTACCATGAAGCCGTGGATCCATGGGTGTGGTGGCTGATCGCCGCCGTAGGGCTGGGTATTCCTCTCGTCGTGACCGCGATGCCCGAATTCGGGATGCTCGCGGTCGGCGCCGTCGCCGGTGCCGTCACCGCAGCGGTCGGTGGCGGCACCGTCCTCCAATTCATCGTGTTCGCCGCCGTGTCGGTGGCGCTGATCGCCGTCGTACGGCCGATCGCCAACCGCCACCGCGGCCAGGGCCCCCAACTCGTCTCAGGGATCGACGCGCTCAAGGGCAGGACCGCCACGGTCCTGGAGCGGGTCGACGGCGGGGGCGGCGGCCGCATCAAGCTCGCCGGCGAGATCTGGTCCGCCCGCGCCCTGGACACCGAGCGGAGCTACGAACCCGGCCAGCAGGTCGACGTCGTCGAGATCGACGGCGCCACGGCCGTCGTCATCTGACCTGAACACGCTGCGCCACGAGCCATGTCTCTGAAAGACTGATCAACGGCAAGCCGGTCACACCGGCCGGCACGGACCAGCAACGAAGGGCACGGGAGCCGCTGTGGAACCGATCATCATCGTCCTGATCATCCTGGTGGTGCTCGTGTTCATCGCACTCATCAAAACGATCCAGGTCATCCCACAGGCCAGCGCCGCGATCGTGGAGCGCTTCGGCCGCTATACGAGAACCCTGAACGCGGGCCTGAACATCGTCGTCCCGTTCATCGACTCCATCCGCAACCGCATCGACCTCCGCGAGCAGGTCGTGCCGTTCCCGCCGCAGCCGGTGATCACCCAGGACAACCTGGTCGTGAACATCGACACCGTCATCTACTACCAGGTGACGGACGCGCGCGCCGCGACGTACGAGGTCGCCAGCTACATCCAGGCCATCGAGCAGCTCACGGTCACCACCCTGAGGAACATCATCGGCGGTATGGACCTGGAGCGGACCCTGACCTCCCGTGAGGAGATCAACGCGGCGCTGCGCGGCGTCCTGGACGAGGCCACCGGCAAGTGGGGCATCCGCGTCAACCGCGTCGAGCTCAAGGCCATCGAGCCGCCGACCTCCATCCAGGACTCGATGGAGAAGCAGATGCGCGCCGACCGCGACAAGCGCGCCGCCATCCTCCAGGCCGAAGGTGTCCGCCAGTCCCAGATCCTGACCGCCGAGGGCGAGAAGCAGTCCTCCATCCTGCGCGCCGAAGGTGAGGCCAAGGCCGCCGCGCTGCGCGCCGAGGGCGAGGCCCAGGCGATCCGGGTGGTCTTCGAGTCCATCCACGCCGGCGACCCGGACCAGAAGCTGCTGTCCTACCAGTACCTCCAGATGCTCCCGAAGATCGCCGAGGGCGATGCCAACAAGCTCTGGATCGTGCCCAGCGAGATCGGCGACGCCCTCAAGGGCCTCGGCGGCGCCATCGGCAACTTCGCCCCGCCGACCGGCGGCGGCTCCATCCCCAAGCCCAGCACGCCGAAGCACGAAAATCCCCCGATCGACTGACTGTTGCGCTCCCCTGGTGCATGATCGGGCGAGACCGTACCGATCATGCTCGGGGGAGCCAGCGTGACCATCTGGGAAGCCGTCGCCGTCCTCGCCGCCGGGGTCGGCGCCGGCACGATCAACACCATCGTCGGGTCCGGGACCCTCATCACCTTCCCGGTGCTGCTGGCCTTCGGACTGCCGCCGGTCACCGCCAACGTCTCCAACACCCTGGGGCTGGTGCCCGGTTCACTCAGCGGCGCCTTCGGCTACCGCCGTGAACTCGCCGGCCAGCGCCGCCGTCTGCTGCGCTTCGGGATCACCGCCATGCTCGGCGGCCTGGGTGGCGCGATCCTGCTGCTGGCGCTGCCACCCGAGGCGTTCGCCATAGTCGTCCCGGCGCTGATCGCGATCGCGCTCGTCCTCGTCGTCGCCCAGCCCGCGCTCGCCGCCCGGCTCCGTGCCCGCCGTGAGCGCAGCGGCACCACCGCACACCCCGACGGCGGCCCCCTCCTGCTCCTCGGGCTGCTGGTCGCCAGCGCCTACGGCGGCTACTTCGGCGCCGCCCAGGGCGTGATCTACCTGTCCCTGATGGGCCTGCAGCTCAACGAGGACCTGCAGCGCCTCAACGCCATAAAGAACGTCCTCGCCGCGATCGTCAACGGCATCGCGGCGGTCTTCTTCCTCTTCGTCGCCACCTTCGACTGGGCCGCCGTCGGCCTGATCGCCCTCGGCTCCACCCTCGGCGGCCTGCTCGGCGCGAAGATCGGACGCCGGCTGCCGCCCATCGCCCTGCGCGCCGTGATCGTCGTCGTCGGCCTGCTGGCCATCGTCCGACTCCTGGTCAGGTAGCGGGAGTCGGACGACGGCTCAGCGGCCGGACGGTGCTGCTACGCCGGCAGGGCCATCCACTCCGGCAGCCCCTCCCGTACGGACACCCCCAGCGTCGACAGCAGCGCATCCGCCGGCGTCGGCTCGAACGGCCGCCGCAGCAGCTGCATCCCCGCCTGCTCCGGCGTACGGTCCGCCTTGCGGTGGTTGTCCTCCGCGCAGGAGGCGACGGTATTCAGCCAGGTGTCGCCACCGCCGTGCGAACGCGGTACCACATGGTCCACCGTGGTCGCCCGGCGCCCGCAGTACGCGCACCGGTGCTGGTCGCGCACCAGCACCCCGCGCCGCGACCACGGCGCCCGTTGTCGGAACGGTACCCGTACGTATCTGCTCAGTCTGATCACTTGCGGCACCGGCACGTCCACCGAGGCGGCCCGGATCCGCAGCCCCGGGTGCGCGTGCTCGACGACGGCCTTGTCCTGCATGACCAGCACCACCGCGCGCCGCAGCGACACCGTCGACAGCGGCTCGAAGCTCGCATTCAGCACCAGCGTCTCGCGCATCCCGTCCACCTCCCGGACCCGCTCCGCCCCCGTGGCGAAGTTGCTCCACTGTGCAGCGGCAGGTATTCCCCGAACAACGCAATTTCCGCATGCCACAAGGGAAATGGAGCGAGATCAGAAGATGAAGAAGAGGTGGTCCGGCGGCACCCGCACACCGGGAACGGCATCGCTCCGGGTCCCACCCCCGTGAGACACGCGGGACCCGGAGCGAACGGCAGCCGGCGCGGACGCCCGACACACAACGGGCTCCGGCAAGCAGCCGGCGACACACCTGCGCCCCGCCACTCCCGCCACTGCGGTACCAGCTGCCCGACGCCCTTGTTACAGGGCGGCGGCGCAGGTACCACTCTGCGTGTCGGAAGCGCCGGGGCGCAACGGAATTACGGGGCTCAGCCGGCCGGCACCTCGTACTCGGCGATCAGCTGGGCCCGGCCGAGGGCGTGGAAGCGCAGATTGAACCCCACCACCGCGGGCGAGGCATCCGCGTCCGGCCCCAGCTTCTCCTGGTCCACCGCGTACACCGTGAAGACATAGCGGTGCGGACCGTCCCCGGGCGGCGGCGCCGCGCCCCCGAAGTCCCGCGTCCCGTAGTCGTTGCGGACATGGACGGCGCCCTCGGGCAGCCCCTTCATGTCCCCGGAGCCGGCACCGGCCGGCAGCTCCGTCACCGACGCCGGGATGTCGAACAGCGACCAGTGCCAGAATCCGCTGCCGGTCGGCGCGTCCGGGTCGTAGCAGGTGACGGCGTAGCTCTTGGTCCCCGTGGGAGCGCCCTCCCACCGCAGGTGCGGCGAACGGTTCCCCTCGGCGAAGACCTGCTCCGGCCGCAGCGTCCCGCCCGGCTCCACCTCATCGCTCAGTACCGTGAACTCCGGAACCGGCGGATGGAAATCGTGCGGGAGCGGCCGCCGCTTCAGCTCGGACACGCGAACCTCCTGGTCGCTTGCTGACACCTTGTCCGGCCAGGTTAGAGCCAGTTCCGCTTGCCACCGACCTCCGCCAGCCACTGGTTGAGGTACGCCGCCCAGTCGGTCCCCTCGAAGTCGTTGAGCCCGACCGTGAACGACCGGTAGGTGTCCGACCCCTCGGTGAACAGCCCCGGCTTCTTGTCCATCTCCAGGATGACGTCCATCTCCCGGTCGTCCGCCACGAACGACAGCTCGACCTGGTTCAGCCCGCGGTACTGCTGCGGGGCGTAGAACTCGATCTCCTGGTAGAAGGGCAGCTTCTGCCGGGTCCCCCGGATGTGCCCCTGCTCCAGGTCGGCGGCCTTGAAGCGGAACCCGAGCCGGCCGAACGCGTCGAGGATGGCCTGCTGCGCCGGCAGCGGGTGGACGTTCACCGGGTCGAGGTCACCGGAGTCCACCGCGCGGGCGATCGCCAGCTCCGTGGTCACCCCGACGCTCATCCCGTGCAGATGCGTGCCCAGGAACGTGGTGATCGGCGTCTCCCACGGGATCTCCAGCCCGAACGGCACCGTGTGCACCGCCCCCGGCTGCACCTCGAACGCCCCGCCCAGCTGCGCCTTGGTGAACTGGATGTTCCGCTTGAACTCCTCGTCGCCGCTCTCGACCTCGACCCGGGCCTGCAGCCCGACCGACAGCCCCTGGATCTCCTGGGCGACGGACCCGCCCTGGATCCGCACCTCACCCTGCGCAACCCCGCCCGGGACCACGTTCTCCTCGAAGAGCACCGTCTCCACCGACGCGCCTCCGGCACCCAGGCTCGCCAGCAGCTTCTTGAATCCCATGCTCGTCCTCCCCAGGCGGAACGCCTGTGCTGTGTTGTCGCGCGCCGAGAACTCGGCTCGGTTCCTGCGCATCGTTTCCTACGAACGCGAAACCGCGAAGGCCGGTTCCACGGCCCAACCTTCCCAACCCCGACGCCCCGCTGGCCAGCCGGCACCCACCACCGCTCCACTACCCTCGGGCCGCATGACCGACGTACCGGAACGAATGCCGCTCCACCGCGACTTCTTCGACCGCCCCGTCGTGGAGGTGGCCCCCGATCTGCTGGGCCGCACCCTCGTCCGCCACACCCCCGACGGCCCGATCGAACTCCGGCTGACCGAGGTCGAGGCGTACGACGGCGAGTCCGACCCCGGCTCCCATGCCTACCGCGGCCGCACCGCCCGCAACGCCACCATGTTCGGCCCGCCCGGCCATGCGTACGTCTACTTCATCTACGGCATGTGGTTCAGCCTGAACGCGGTCTGCGGCCCCGAGGGCCGGGCGAGCGGCGTCCTCCTGCGCGCCGGCGAGATCCTCACCGGCGCCCCACTCGCCGCGGCCCGACGCCCCAAGGCCCGCAGCGCCAACGAACTGGCAAAGGGCCCGGCCCGCCTGGCCACCGCCCTCGACATCGACCGCACCCTCGACGGCGTCGATCTGTGCGCCGGCGGCGAAGCCCCCCTCACCCTGCTGCACGGTCGCCCGCCCGCCCCCGAGCGGGTACGCAGCGGCCCGCGCACCGGCGTCGGCGGAGACGGGGCCGATCACCCTTGGCGCTACTGGATCGCCGACGATCCGACGGTCAGCCCCTACCGCCGGCACGTCCCCCGTCGCCGCACCGCCGGCGCAACTTGACTCTCCACGGTCAACCGCCTAACGTAGCCCGAGCCGTTGGAGACGGGCAGCGCTATCTGCGCAGACCGCCAGACGGCGCAACCAACTACTCTCAACGACTCCCTGACGGGTCCTATTCGGCGTTGCCGAAATTCGACCCGCCGACTCGATTATGAGCCGCAAGGGAGAGCCGCTAAAGTAGTAATCACGCCGAAAGGGCAGCCGCAAAAAGCTGCTCCGAAGCGGACCTCCGACGAAAATCGGAACCGGAATCCAAGCGAAACCGGATCTGATAAAGTCGGAGAGGCCGAAAAGCGAAAGCCAAACGGCCGACCCCGCTCCAGCAGGGGGCCAGAGACGGAAACGGATCTGGTAAGGTTGGAAACGCGGAGAAGCCGAAAGGCGGAAACGCACCGGCGAAAATCGGAGCCGCAAGGATCTGATAGAGTCGGAAACGCAAGACCGAAGGGAAGCGCCCGGAGAGCCTGGTGAAACAGGCACAAAGGAAGCGTCCGTTCCTTGAGAACTCAACAGCGTGCCAAAAGTCAACGCCAGATATGTTGATACCCCGTCGACCGGAAACATCCGGGAGAT